>CAYYUU010000864.1:0-3937 GCA_964474955.1 uncultured Alcaligenaceae bacterium
AAAGAAAGGTAGCCGAGAGAATTTGCTCGAATCGCTCCTCTATCCAAGCCGCGCGATCAACCATCTATTCAAGACGTGGGCCGTCCAAACAAAGAAGGGACTTTTCATCAAGGGGCTGCTTGTCGAGGACACGCCCGAGCAGATCGTTCTTCGAGATGCCAACGGCAAGGACCACACGATCCCGACGAAATCGATCCAGCGCAAGGCCGAACTGAAAGAATCGGTCATGCCTGACAACTTGCTCCTGTTCATGAAAGAGCAAGACTTGGTGGACATCGTCGACTACATGACGACGCTCACGGCGAAAGGGCTCACGCCGATGAGTTGGCGAATCATCGGACCGTTCCACAACGGCAAAGGGGATACCGGAATGCGAATCTCATATCCGCCCGAGAAGAAGATCGATCTTGAGGCGACCTACATGGGCAAGTCCGGAAAGGTGTCGTGGAAAACGATCATGCCGGACGAGAACGGATTCTTTGACCTTCGGTCTTGGCTGAAGAATCGGGCCGACGATACCATGTGCTATGCCTATTGCGAGATCATTTCCGAGAAAGCTCAGAAAGCCCGCATCCTCATCGGGACCGACGATTGTGCTCGCTTGTGGGTCAACGGCAAAAAGGTCTTCAACACGCTGGCCCATCGGGCCGCCGAACCCGGTCAAGACAAGGTCGACGTAATGCTCAAGAAGGGAACGAATCGAATCTTGTTGAAGATCGGTAACGGAGACGGCGACTACGGTTTTTATTTCTCCGTCGAGGCGTCGGAAGAATTGCGGTTGGCGAAGAAGTAGCCGAGACTTCTGTCGAAAGGTGGAAGGTGAAAGAGGCAAGGGGAAGTTCTTTTTGCCTTCCACCTTTCACCTTCCACCTTTCCACCTTTCCCCTTTCACATCTCTTTTTCGTCATGAACCAAACCGAAGGCCGTTCTCGCTCTCACATATTCATCAGTCCGTTGACGACGACGGGCCGCTTCATCCAACGTCACATTTGGGTCCGTCCGCTTGTCGTGGCACTCATCTTGTTGGTGTTGGGGTGGTGGGTCAACGGACTCGTGGAACAGACGATCCGCGAGGACATGAAGGCCGACCTGACGGCCCTCATTGACGCCGACGTGAAGGCTTTACGCATCTGGTTCAAGGCCCAGGAAGCCAACGCCAAAGTGATAGCCGGAGACCAGGACGTTCGCAAACTCGTGTCGAAACTCGTCACCACGTCCAAAGGCTCGAACGTCACGCGACTCAAAGTCGTTCAGTCCAAAGAACTCCGAGAGTTTCGATCCATAATGGACACGTGGCTCAAGAACCATGGCTATCCAGGCTTCGGAGTCGTCGACACGCAAGGCCGCCTCATCGCGTCCGAACGAGACGATTTGATACTCGCCAAGGACGTCCCACTTCAACCGGGACTGTTGGCCAAAGTTCTGGACGGCAAGGCCACGGTCACCCGCCCGGCAAAGGGAATCATGACGGAAGTGCAGGACGGCAAGCCATTCCGACCCGCCGTCATGTTCGCCGTCGCTCCCATCCAAGATCCGAAGACCCAAAAGGTGATCGCTGCCATCGGGTTGCGGATCGCGCCGGAGAAAGAATTCTCGGAGATACTCGAAGTGGCCCGTCCCGGGGAAACGGGAGAAACCTACGCCTTTGACGCGAACGGGTTGATGCTTTCCTCGAGCCGGTTCGACAACGAGTTGCGTGGGATCGGACTGCTCCCGTACGACACGTCGGCCAAGTCGATTCTGAACGTTTGGATCAAAGATCCCAAGGTGAACTTGTACCAAACTCGCCGCCCCAAGGACTTTTCTCCGGACGACCTGGGCCTGACCAAAATGGCCGCGTCCGCGACGCAAGGAAACGACGGAATTGACGTGTCGGGCTATCGGGATTATCGCGGCGTGCAGGTCATCGGTGTGTGGAGATGGCTGCCCGATTATGGAATCGGCGTTGCGACAGAGATGAATGTGCGTGAGGCGTACCGCGCTCTCACTATCCTCCGAATCATTTTCGGTTCGCTGTTCGCATTGTTGGTGCTCCTGGCGGTCGGAATTTTGATCTACATGTTCTTCGTCGCCAAGTTGCAGTTGTCCGTCCGCAAGGCCACACTCGAAGCCCGACAACTCGGGCAGTATTCACTGGAAGAAAAACTAGGCGAGGGTGGCATGGGAGCCGTGTACAAGGCCCGCCACGCGATGCTCAGGCGGCCGACGGCCGTGAAGCTCCTCGACGTCGCACGAACCACGCCCGAGACCATCGCCCGGTTCGAGCGAGAAGTCCAGTTGACGAGCCAGCTTAACCACCCCAACACGATTGCCATCTATGACTTCGGCAGGACGCCCGAAGGGGTCTTTTACTACGCGATGGAGTACCTCGACGGGTTGCCGCTCGATGCGTTGGTCGGACGATTCGGACCCCTTCCCGAGGGGCGCGTCATCCACATCTTGTTGCAAGCGTGTGGCTCGTTGAACGAAGCCCACGGAATCAGCCTCATCCACCGCGACATCAAGCCCGCAAACATCATGCTCAACTATCGGGGCGCCGTCGCGGATGTCGTTAAAGTTCTTGACTTTGGATTGGTCAAGGCCATCGACTCCAAGAAAGAAGTTTCGTTGACGGCAGCGAACACGATCACCGGCACGCCGCAGTATCTTTCGCCCGAGGGGATCGAAAGGCCAAGCGAAGTCGACGCCCGAAGTGACCTTTATGCTCTTGGAGCTGTGGGGTACTTCCTGGTGACGGGCACGCCGGTTTTCCAGGGAGAAAGCCTGCTTGAAGTCTGCCACCAACAGCTAAACAAGACGCCCGACAAACCGGCCGCGCGTCTGGGACGACGTGTCTCGAATGATCTGGAAACGGTGCTGTTGCAATGTCTCGCGAAGAAAAAGGAAGACCGTCCGAGTTCGGCCCAAGAACTCGCCACGTTGTTGGCGGCTTGTTCCGACGCGACGTCGTGGACCGCACAAGACGCCGAAGCATGGTGGCAAGCCCACGGTCAAAAAAACCTTCCGACGAACTCTTCTTCTCCGGTCAGCCAAGCCGCCGCGTCGGACGCGACCGTTGTGTTTCAGGGAGACATCGATCAGTCCTCATAGGGAACAGGGAACAGAAAGACAAGAAACAAGAGACAAGAGACCTATAGATTTTCATGCGAAGGCACGAAGGAGGAAAAGAGAAAGAGAGTAAGAGAACCACAGATAAGGCTCTTGCGGGTGCTGTGGGGGGTTGTCTTTGAGTGTCGTCTTTCACTTAGGCTCTCGGATCAGGAAATGTCGTGGTTTTTGTCATAATTTTTTTATCTTTTCATCCTTCGCACCTTTGCGCCTTCGCGTGAGAAGCTTTCTGTTTCCTGTTCCCTTTAAGCACGCCCGAACCACCCGAAACGAGGTGCTTGCTTGCAATCGCCAACGCCGCCATTTATAGTTCACACATGGCGAGCCATCACGACTCGAGCGCCGCGTTCCGCCTCTCCGTTCTCAGTGCTTTTTGTTGGGCAAATGCCGAGACAATTTTCGACGGACCAAAGCCGCACGGTTCCGCCGGGTCCGGTAAAGTAAGTTGATCGGTCCCGATGTGGACGAACGGCCCAAGAATGTATGTGACGCCATGAGAAGACAACCATCTTCACGAAGAGGATTCACGCGATGGGGAACTTAAAGCTGAAGCGGATTTCGTGCGACAACCCGGACGCTCTCGAAGGCCTGCGAGAACTTCGAGAACAACTGAGTTCCCACGCCGACGTCATTTCCGAGAAAGGCCGCCAACTCACCGAGTCCGTCTTTGGGGAGGCCCTATCACCCGTGCGGGTCGTCGAGCGAGTTTGTCGAGATGTTCAGCAGAACGGCCTCGGAGCGGTGCTTCGCTACACCGACCATTTCGACAAGAAGAAACTCGATGCCTCCACGTTTCGCGTTTCTCCACAAGAGCTCCGGGAAGCTCACG
>CAYYUU010000865.1:0-3935 GCA_964474955.1 uncultured Alcaligenaceae bacterium
AACAGCTTCAAAGAAAGCCTACTTGCCAAGAAATCAACTTTCTATTACGCGAGACTTGGCTTCCCAGGATTCTTGCGTCAACCGTCCCCGAGCTTGTCTTTGCGAATCCGGAAGGCCTGTCTCCACTCGCAACCGAACCGTCGCAGAAAAGTCCTCCGGGGAAGTCACCAGATCGACCGAGTCCCCCCAGGACCGCGTCGCCGGCAAATCGCGGACGACGACGGGCTTGCCGGTAGCCAGATACTCTTTTAATTTCAGCGGCTGCATGGCCCGCGTGACTGGCAGATCGTCGTAGGGCATGATCAGGACGTCGGCTTCGTGTCCCACACTCGGCAGCAACGAGAACGGTACTGGCGGAACTCGGACCACTCGCGGGATGGACGACAAAGCTGGATCGGGTTCGTTATCCGGACCGACCAGCAAAATCGTTCCCTTCGAAAGATCTGCAGCCAGTCGTTCCAGGAAAGCCACGTCCATCCGTCGATCGACGACTCCCCAAAAAACGATCAACGGTCGCTCCAACCCGTCCAATTGAGCAATCGTAGTCGGTCGATCGGTTTGCCAAAAATCCAGATCGACTCCGTGGGTCAACAACGGCGCCGTTCGCCCTCGGGCCGCCATCCTTTGGCGGAGAGTCTCGCTCACGACAATGACGCGATCGGCGGCGCGGATCAAATCCTCATCCATCTCCAACAACGCCCGTTTATCGAGTCCGGGCCACTCGGTGAAATCGTCCACGCAGTAGTACACCCAACTCTCGACCGGAAGCAAACCAACGAGGTCGGCAACGATGGGAATCGTCGTCACGGCGACCACCGGTGCGGAAAGCGACCGAACGAATGGAGTGAGTTGCCGATGTAACAGCTCACGATTGAGGTTTCGGTCGAACCGCCGACTGAACCACGGCCACATGAACGGCTTGAGGACACGAAGATTCGGCGGAAGAGACGCCTTCGGCAAATCGGGTCCTGTCCTGTTTCCGGGCCTCGGACGAAACCATTCACTCAGTTTTTCGCAACCACGTTTGAACGTGGCCAGATTCAGTTGTGGGCAGCGCGTGCCGATGGTGTTGACCCAATACACCTGGTAGCGATCGAGGAGTTGCCCAACCAGGTGTTGACAGCTGGAAGGATGACGTCCCCAATCGTCGGAGAACACAAGCAGGTTTGGTCGGCTCGTTTGGTCACCCACGAAGCATCTCCTGGTAGAGCCGAACATAGCCCGAGTGCATCTGCGCCTCGGAGAACAGGGACTTGGCTCGCTCATGACCGGCTTGCCCCATTTGTTGGGCAAGCCTCGGGTCGGACGCCACCCGAAGTGTCTTCTCGGCGAGTGAAGCGTCATCTCCCGAAGGTGCCAACAACCCCGTCTTGCCGTCTTCGACGACTTCCGACACGCCACCAACGTTCGTCGAAACGATAGGGATGCTCGCTGCCATGGCTTCGATCAAGGTGACCGGAATTCCTTCGCTGACGCTCGTCAACAAGAACAAATCCGCCGCCGCCAACAGGCGCGGCACGTCTTTCCGCAGTCCCAGAAACCGAACTCGCTCGGTGAGGTTTTTCTCCTTCACAAGAGCTTGAATTTTGGGCAATTCGGGGCCTTCGCCCACCAGCACAAGCCAAGCATCCGGATACTCCCTGACAACATGGTCGAACACGCGAATGGCCGTCAAATGGTCCTTCAAGTAATCCAACCGGGCGACCTGGAAGATCACGAAATCCGTCGGCTGGAAACCAAGTTCCGCTCGCACTACTTCCCGATGGCTTCGTTCGCCTGAGAACGTTTGGAGGTCGACGCCGTTGTAAATGACGGAGATTCGGTCCGGGGGGATTCCTTCGTTGTCGACCAACGCCTGCTGGACCGCACCGCCGACGCCCACGACGCGGTCTCGTCGCGTCAGGAGCAGGCGGTTGGCGAACATCCGCTTGGGGCGCGGATAATCGGGTTGATGGCGTCCGTGTTCGGTGAACATCACGGCCGGCCGGGAACACAACAAACGGCCAACCATGCCATAGAAAAACGGCGTGTACTGGTGAGCGTGCAATACGTCAGCTCGCTCTTGCCGGAGGATCTTGGCCAACCGGACGGGACATCGCCAGTCGAGCCCCGGTTGCCGACCGAGCACCTCGACACGAAACCCTTCGCGTTGTAACTCCTCGCCCAACGAGCCCAACTCATCAAGACAAACAAAGACGAACCGATAGTAGTCGCGGAGTTGGCGAGCCAACCGGGCCGCCAACACTTCGGCCCCACCAACCCACAGGCCGTGCAGGAGTTGGCACACAGTCGGTTTCCGTTTGGAAGTTGTGAAGTTCACCATGTTAATCGGTCGTCATTCTTGCTGGGCTGAGGATTGCCGCGACAACAAGTTCTTTTGTTGTCCTACGAAATAGTTCAAATCGAAAAGGCGAAAACTTATCTTCGCGCCGATCCGAGACACACTTTCAAAAGCCGCCACCAACTCCTGGGATTGGCCAAACGAACCAACGTCGAGGCGAGTCCCGGAACACTCTTGAGCTTTTGCAAAACTCGCTGTTTCTGTGGCGTGAAGGATCGCGGCTGGCCAAAGTCAAAGTGGCCGGTTGGCCGTGGACGAGTTTCACGCGATTCTTCGCGCAACCGAAGATCCATGAGGCCCTCGGCCATAAAAATGGCGACGGCTCGAGCCGAGTGCTTGGTCCGGAATCCCATCAAGTCAGTCCAGGCCCGTTCCGCAAACTCGGTACCTCGCTGGTTCAGTCGTGAGCGAAGCGGTTCGTCGGCATGGAACGCCGCCAAACGCAGAACGTTGCCCTTGCGTAATTCCTGCCCGGTCCACGTCTCGGTCGGGTACTCCAAGTCTTCGGGATGATCGAAGTATGGTCTCTCGTTCTCAAGCATCCATTGGGCGTAGTGCAGCAGGCTTCCGCGAGCATAGGCATAGCAATAATCCAATTCGCCGGCTTCTGCCTTGAGGTCGAGATAACGAGCGAGCATGGATAGATACATCGTGTACGACCAACGAGTCTCGACGTGCTCCAAGTTTCGTGTGGCGATGTCATCGTTCGGATGAATACATCGCCGAATCAACTCCTCGGCCTTGTCCAAGTAGACACGGTCGCCAGTGGCCAACCAACCGTCCAGGAGAGTATTGGTAGCGTTCGCGCCGCCTCGTCCCGGTCCATGATAATCGATTGTGACGGACATGCTCGCCAAGCCCGTCGGTCCCTCATCGACCACGCCAAAAATGGTGGTTCGTCCGTCGTCCATTTGGATGATCCAGTTCGCCAGTTGGATCACTGCGTCTTTGGCCTTGGTGTCCCCAGTCATGAAA
Organism: uncultured Alcaligenaceae bacterium; assembly: GCA_964474955.1. GTDB lineage: Bacteria > Planctomycetota > Planctomycetia > Gemmatales > Gemmataceae > CAYRFQ01. Next base: position 3,317 of record CAYYUU010000865.1, read on the forward strand.
TAGTAATGTAATAGCCCTGTCGCAAAGACATGGTTACTACTCGGCCCACCTCCGTAGTCCTTCGGATTCGGACCACAATTCTTGCGGGAGTACGTGCGGTGTGTGGCCGTTTCCGCACTGACATAATGGTCCGTCAACCAAAACATCCCGCCGTTATATGCCGATCTATCTTCGTTGGTGTGATAGACATCAATATCTACAATGTGGCGAGCCAGCGCATCGAATAGTTCAAACCAACGAACGTCGCCCGTGCGTAGGTACTGGAGCAGGAACCCGTAGACCTGATCATATTGGTTGTTAAAGTGAGAAATCACCGGCGGTGGCCCGGGGTAATGTTCTCCTTCGTGGTCGGCGTAAATCTCGCCGAAGTTTCGCCAGCCATATTCGTCGATGATCTCTCGGCGATCGAAGTAACTGTCCGGTCCGTCCACCATCTGCTTGAGGTACTCATCCAGTCTGCGGCGCAGCGTCTCCATCTGCGGGTCGGAACTCGTGGGACCGAGCGAAGGAAAGACAGCCGAAACCCTGTACCGTTCCGAAGGGACATGAACTCGGGCTGGCTGGTGGACCCAATCCAGCGGAGTTTGATCGGGCTCTCTCGGCCCAAAATGGAGCCAGC
>CAYYUU010000866.1:0-3933 GCA_964474955.1 uncultured Alcaligenaceae bacterium
TAAAACCCTCGGAAAACACGGGTTTTGGAGCCGAAATTTTTGCGAACGTTCAGAATCGTAATCACAGAGAAGGGATGCAAGCAACTGCTTACGGTCATTTCGTTACGCTTTGGCATGCCAATCGTCCTTCTGGTACAACCAGCCGAGCGAGAAATGATAAAGCGAGGTTCCATCCGACAACAAAGGGGGCTTGGGATGTTCCGTTATGTTTGGGCATTGGTGTGGGCTGTTCTTGTTTGGGTGCTCGGTCCGTCGCTGCTGTTTGCGGAAGCAACAAAGCGCATTGTTCTGCCCACCGAACCCGGCACTTCGGCACTCGCGGACAAGGAAGTGCTGACGAAAAAGGAACTCGACAAGTTGCCGTTTCCACCTCAACCAAACGGTGGCAGAGCGCCCTTCCAGATTGGCGTGTGGATGTCGAAGACACGATACGAACAGGGCGAACCGGTCCGTGCGTTGTTTGTGTTGAAGAATTACGGCAAGACGCAAGGAGTGGATTTCTACGCCGTCTTTCCGGGCAGCGGAGGGACAGCCTACAACAACGGAGCCGTACACATCCGGGCAGTCAAACTCGATCTGCCCAAAGGAACACCGGTTCCCAATTTTCTCAGCGCCCACACATGGGTCTGTGGGATAGGTTCCCTCTCGCAAGTGGAGGCGAAAAGTTATTGGTGCTTTCGAAGGGACCTCGCCAAGAGTGGACTCGTCCCCGGAACGTATGTCGCGTGGTGGAGCTACGGAAAGAAAAATTCGGAGAAGGTGACGTTTCGGGTCTTGCGAAAACAAGCGAAACAAATGGTGACTCCGCAGTTTGTCCGGCCTCTCGAATATCATTTTTGGCTGGAGTTACAAGGGCGCGGCGTCTGTTCAAAGATCGATGCGAACAACGCGGCTCACCAGATCTATCCCTGGGGCGGATGGCGAAGTCGAGGCTGGTTGAGTGTGGCGAGTGACCTCGCTGCAGGACACAAGACCGGGGAAAAGACGCAGTGGTATCTGAATCCGCACGACTTGCCGACTTCCGACGAGGTCCTCAAAGTGAGCGGGAAGTGGATCACCTCGAAGGGGCGAAAGAAACAGCCGCCCACGATTTTCGAAGTGCAGCTCAATTCGGTAGCGAAGGGCAAGAAAGTGAACTTCGACAATGTACGTTGGCACCCGGTCCTTGTTGTCATACCGACGAAGGGAGCCAAGCTATTGAAGGATATTGAGCGATGGGCGAAAGTCAGGCGAAATTTCGAATTGCCCGAAGACCAAAAGGATAGCGCGCAGGACGTCAACTTTGGAAAGAAGAGAACAGGTTCTCGGTGGAACGTGCGGATCGTGCTGCCGAAAGACTGGACGAAACGACTTCCCTTTCACGGACCGGCGGTGTGTGCTGTCGTCTTGACGAGCCACCGAATTCGGCCAAGGGCTGGAAATCGCGTGATGCTTCGCGAAATGCGAAAGAGTGTATTGCTCGAGCAAACCGAAGTGATTACTCGTTGGGAAGGGCTCTTGCGGACACCTTGGGTGAAGATCGATGTGCCGCAGTGAGAGGGAGGTCGAGAAACGGCTCGGCGCGTTTCGAACGCAGAATACAGACCAACAATAAAGACAAAAACTAACAAAGCGGTGTCGAGCCGACGCACTCCAAAACAAAAACAAAACAACACAGGCGTCCTTTCGCGGAGCGAAAGACGACACTCAAAAACAAAAGACAACGGCACAAAGACAGGTGCTACGGTACTGCCCTATTGCAAGATATCTTTGAGGTAGGGAATACCGAAAAAGCCGATCAAACCAGTCGCAACGGCCAAGAGGAAGAAGAGGAAAACTCGTCCCCAATCGTTAGCGCTGTTCTCGGTGTTGACGGGAATGTGTGGGACGTGGGTGTTCAAGTCCAGCTGTGGAGCGAAGTCGGGCGCCTTGGCAGCCGGAGTCGGTGGGATTCGACGTTGGGGCGGTGTATTTGTGCGCGGGTGCGGAGTTGCGGGGCGCGGTGTTTCCGGCGCAATGGGCGTTTCGATCCTTCTGGTCGAGTGCTGGGTGGAAGGTGGTGTAGTCGTATGGTGCCGTGGGAAGTTGGAATTTCGTTCGGGTGCGGGGATCACCAAATCTCGGAATTCCGGGTGACGTCGCAAAGGCTCGAACGGGCCGTCTTTGGACCGCGAGGCGCGGATCGTGGAGGCGTCGCCGAGGACGCCATCGGAGAGCGAGCGCCGAACTCCACCGATTGTTCCTTTTACGGTGTGGATGACGCCGTCGTCGTCCTTGTATCTCAGATACCACAAGTCCTCGACGTCGACGTTTCTCAACGTGGGCATCCGCCGAGTGCCCTGGCCGGTGAGGTCCTCGATGAATTCCTGGCACGACCGCGGACGTTTTTCCGGTTCGGGGTGCATTGAGCGCCGGATGGCCCAGTCGACCCGATCGGTGATGTGCGGAGCCAGTTCTTTGGCCGGAGTGAGCTTGTTGTCGACCTTCTTCATCCAGGCGTCGAGCGGACTCAGGGATTTAAATGGCAGTTCGCCCGTGACCATCATGTACAGTGTCGCGCCGAGCGAATAGACGTCGCATCGGACGTCGGCGTTCTTTGCGTTTCGGAATTGCTCCGGTGCCATGAAGTGGGGAGTGCCCAGCCCACGTCCGGTTCGCGTGAGGTTCAAGTCTGCTTCGAGTTCCTTGACGAGTCCGAGGTCGGCGAGTTTGGCTTCTCCGAAATTGTTGATCAAGATGTTGTCGGGCTTGACGTCCCGATGGACGAGCCCTTGCTTGTGGGCCTTGTGCAGACCTTGTGCGACCTGGACAATGATCCGGATCGATTCTTCTTCGGAGAGCGGACCGCCGCCCTCGATGATGGCTCCGAGCGATTTCCCGTCGACAAACTCCATGACGAGGTAGGGCGAAACGCCAGTGTATCCGAAACCCAGGGCCCGGATAATGTTTGGGTGGGTGAGTGTACTGGCGACGTTATACTCTTGCTCAAACCGCTTGAGTAGGACCTTGTTTTTCGTCAGATGGGGAGAGACGACTTTGATGGCGACGATCTCGCCGGTTTCGGGGTGGCGCGCCTTAAAGACGGAGCCCATGCCGCCTTCGGCGATCTTCTCCACCACCTCATAGTCGCCAATTAGTTGCAACGTTGACCTCACGGTACTCGCCTAACTTGTAGGGGTGATGCGTGCCTGATTTCGGATGACGCACGAACCAAAACTCGTTGTCACCGCAATGTTTCCTGGTTTGGTTTCGCGGGGCTTTCCGCAACAAGTTGCAAAAGCTCCTGAAACCAAACCAGCGTTTCTTGATTTTGGTTTCGCGGGGCTTTCCGCAACAAGTTGCAAAAGCTCCTGAAACCAAACCGGGGGTAAATGGATGTCGAGTGGGGTAACGCTTGAAGCCGATATTGCTGCGACTGGTGGTCGGGCCTTCCGAAATGTTGTTGCAAGCGGCCCGCTCCGAACATTGTTTTCCTCTAAACCAGCGATCCCACAGTAGGAGAATGTCTCACATTTCGGAGAATTGGTTCCAGAAGAGGTTTGGTTCTTATCATTCTTCGTTCCCTAGATGTAACATGTCATCGGGTTCCAAGGTTGTCAAACGCCCAACGCGATAATCGCGTGTCGACCAACGCTCCAGGTCGAACCGACCGGAGCACGTGTGACGAACCTGGACGATGACTGGGAGATTTTTGGATGCCCAGCCCTTGGACAGACCGATACGCACGCCTTATTCCACTCCCCACCCAGGCGAAAGTCATCGTTCCGAACAAAATCAAGACCCAACCCATACTGGAGGTATCGGCGAAATTTGGGTTCCCAGGGGGACGGATTTGTTTTTGTCGTAGGTACACGCGGCTCGCGTGTACTTTTGTATTGATCGAAATTTTCTATTGTACACGCGAGCCGCGTATACCTACGAAACCGACAATCATTTCTTTTCGCGGTCCGAGAG
>CAYYUU010000867.1:0-3926 GCA_964474955.1 uncultured Alcaligenaceae bacterium
CGCCGGCTCGGTGCCGAATCAATTCGTGGGTGAGCGACCGACTCACGCCCGTGAAAATAAAATTCCAGACGGCGTGTTCCAGGACCGAGCCATGACCGACTTCGAGAATGTGCTCGAGATATGCGCTGTTGCCGCCGGGGCGGGGCTTACGGAAGCTCATGTAGCACACGCGGCCAGCCGTCTCGGAGAGATACTCACCGGCCACTTCGGTATCGGACTGCCAACTGACGCCGTGCTCGGAGAGAAATCGGTCCAGTTCTGTGTCGTTGATCGTCTGTCGGCCGACGAGGAAGACCGACGGTTCCCGGATGATTGTGATGTCTGGATTGTCGTTCGTAGACATTCTACACGAACCCCTTCCCTGGGAAAATATTTAAATTTGTGGGAGGCCGAGAGAAAATACTCAGCCCCTTGTGGTTTTGTGTGGTGTTAAGGCGAAGCGCGAGGGAGCGACGAGGGCAAGACCTTTTCGCGGAGCGAAAGGCAACTTTGCGTTTGATTCTTCTCCCTTACTTCGAATTCTTGTCAACAATATCTGTTGACGGCTGTTTCTGCGAACCCCTCTTCGTTCGCCTTGCCCGCCATGCTTCGAGGACCGCGTAAAGCCATTCGCGTTCGGACTCCTTCAAGATCTTACCGAGTTCAATCCATCGACCACTAGAGTAGAACCGCAGGCGTTGTCGGTTGTCATCTCGGTCCATGGCAAACGGACGCGAGTTGGCCCACTCGACCCAGGACGGTTTGTCCTTCGGAAGAATCCCTTGTTTCCAAAGGTCGAGGATGGAATTCACTTCTCTTTTCTCCTGCTCCGGCCAACCACCACCGAAGAACAGCCTGTCGCCAGGTTCGTAACACATGGTATGTTCGGTTAAGATGACACGCTCTGGTTTCCAAGGCCGAACGAGATGCCATAGTTGCCGGACGGCTACGAATCCCCCAATCGTCCAACCAACCAGCCAAAACAGCATAAACGAGCCGAGGCACACCGCCCCTCCGATGACGCGGACATCTTCAAGGACGGCGAAGGCTCCATGTACCAAGATGCTCAAGACCGACAGTTCTCCTATGGCCCAGCCCATGAGCCAAAAGCAGAGAAATCCAATGACAAAGTAATGCCCGAACGAATGCCATTTGCGAGGTTTCCAAGAGAGGACGAATCCTTCGGGTGTCTCTTGTTCTTCGATGATCGAACGAGCGGGTTTGTCCGGAAGGCGTATCCAGGGCAGGTCCACTTCTTTGCGAAACGTTGGCTCCGGTCGGTTTTCGCTTGCATCGGTTCCGTGTTGGATGGACTGAGACGCTTCGTGTTGGGATTTCCTGTCCGTTTGGATGTTCGATTCTTGATGTTCCGGTCGAGATAGTGTACCCATTTAGAACTCTTGAAAACCAGAAGCTGTTGATGATTGCGCGGCGAATGTATCCAAGTAGTAGGCACACTCCGAATGCGAAATTTATTTATGTCCGGATTTCGGAATGTTGTTTTGTAGGGTGGGGCAAGCAGAGCCTAAGCGAAGCGAAGGAGTTGCATGCTGCGAAACCAGCAGTGCGACTCCGGAGCGAGCAAAACAACACGAAGCGAAGGAGTTGCATGCTGCGAAACCAGCAGTGCGACTCCGGAGCGAGCAGAAAAACACGAAGCGATGGCCCACCATTGTCTTTCTGTTCCCTGTGCCCTGTTCTCTGTTCCCTCAAAAATGGTGGGCCGTCGCGTTCGCTCGCGCTCCGCTTGCCCCACCCTACGAAAGACAAAAACCGAGCAGTTGTGTATTTCCCGTTGCCCGTGTGCCGTGACCAAAGAAGTAGGTACACTCCGAACACGAAACCACTGAACGTCCAGATATTGTGTTAGGGTGTGCGAGATTGACGGAGCCAAAAACAAAACAAAACTACTAAAGCGGCGTCGAGCCGCCGCACTCCAAAACAAAACAACAACAAAAGACAACGGCACACGGAGTGTGCCTACTACTTTACTTGACGGCTCGCCAGATTTCGAGAACCTTGTAAAGCCACTCGCGTTCCACTTCGTTCAACGTTTCGCCAATTTCGACTTGAGCCGCGCCGTCGGCGAATGTCAATCGCTGTCTCCCATCGACTTCGTCGAAGACGAACGGCAGGAGGCTCATTCGGTCGACACGGCGAGGTTTCTCTCGGAAGAACCAACGTTCGATTGTCCTGTCGAAATCGTTGGTTTTCTCGGTGAAGACAGACCGCCAAGAAAGCCGGGCGAACGAATGCTTGTCACCGGGATCGTAACGGAACGAGTATTCCGTCAAAATGACGCGTTCGGGCTGCAAAGGCCGAACCAAGTCCCGGATTCGTCGCACGATCAGGATTCCAAGGCCTGTCCAACCAAATAACCAAACTAGCGAAAACAGGTCAACGGCCAAAGCGGGATATGCGATGCCAAAAAAATGGCCCCGGACTCGATAACTCAACGCCCACAGCAAAACAAACTCCCCGTTGGCCCATCCGAAAAGACAGAAACACCAGAAGGCAACTTCAAAGTACGAATCCACAACCGAATACATTCTTGGTGCATTCCAAGATAGCACAAATCCCTCGGCCATCGCCTGTTCTTTGATGACCGAGCCGGTTGGGCGAATGGCCATGCGGAACGAGGGGCGATCCGGTTCGATCCAACACTCCGGTGTTTCCGGAATGGGTTCGACGTTCGTTCTCTGATCTTCGGGTTGGAACTGGGTGTCCATCCGAAAAGTTTCCCGATGTCGAATTCAGGTTGGCAAAGTCAAACGCCATGCTTCCAAGACTTGGTGCAGCCACTCGCGTTCGGGTTCGCGTAACGTGTCGCCAATCTCCACTCGGTCGGCGCCGTCGTCGAACGTCAGACGTTGGCGCTCTCCGACACGGTCCAAGTGGAACGGGGGTAAATTGGTCCGCTCGACGCGACGAAGTTTTTCTCTGAGGTCTTGGGCGGAGTTCCAGCGACGAGTGTCGTATGTCCCTTGCGAGTTAACAGTTCGCAATTCTGGGCTGGCGAAAAGATGTTTGTCGCCGGGGTCGTAACGCAGGGAATGGTCCGTAAGGATGAGACGTTCGGGCTGTAAGGGCCGAAGCATGTTCCAAACTTGTCGCATGGCCATGATTCCGCCGAACGTCCAACCACCCAACCAGGCTACCATAAACAGGCCAGGGCACAAAGCCGAAGCGTTGAGAGGAAGGTTCCCCTGGAAGACACTGACGACCCCCACAATAAGGGCACCGAGCACAAAGATTTCTCCGACGGCCCAACCGCACAACCAGAAACAGAGAAATCCGACTCCGAAAATGTCGCCTGCCGACTTTCCGGAAGGTCCGTTCCACCACATCACGAAACCTTCAGCGGTTTCCTGTTCTTTGATGACCGAGCCCTCGGGTTTGTTGGGGAGGACAATACTCGGCGGGTCGACCTCTCTGCGATACGCTGGCTTATCGAGGTTCGATTGCAGATGGGACTCTCGATCGTCAGACTGAAACCGTGTGTCCATGTCCATCCTCCGAATTCGAGGTCAGCTCGTTGCATGTTGACGCCACGTTTCTAAGACTTGGTGTAACCAATGGCGGTCAGCGTCATTTAATTTTTCGCCGATTTCGATTCGGTCAGCGCCGTTGTCGAACGTCAGCCGTTGCCTTTCGCTCACAACCTCAAGAACGAACGCGGACAACCTGTCTCGGTCGAATTGGCGAGGTTTTCCTTTTGCTTTTTGAACATCTTCCCAACAACTTGCCAGGTCCTCCAACTTCGCGGCCGCGGGCTTCCAGGTGGAACTTCGAAAAAGGTGTTTCTCGCCGGGATCATGGCGTAACCATTGCGCGGTGAGGATGACGCGTTCGGGTTTCACGGGACGACTCATGCGCCGGATGTGACGAATCGTTACGATCCCAACGATTGACCAAAAATCGCCGAACAGCAACAGCCCTCCGTAAAT
>CAYYUU010000868.1:0-3913 GCA_964474955.1 uncultured Alcaligenaceae bacterium
CGATGGCGCTTCGGCGTTGACGGTGGGCGGCACGACGAGCATCGACCTTGGTGGCGGCGCTGACAGTGTTTCGATTGCGAGTACGGCTGGGGCTACCTTCATCAACGGAGGCCGATTCTCGGCAACGGGCGCCGACACTTTGGGAATTGGGGCCGTTGGTGCAACAACCACGATCGGCTCTTCGGCCACGATCAATAATTCTCGCAATGGCGTGAATTCTAACAGCACGACTTTGACGGCCACGACCGTTGGCTCGGGCTTCACCTACATAGGTGGTTCGGGTACGGATGATATCACCTTCGAAGAAGGGGCGACTGTCGGTGGGTTCACGAACATCAACCTGGGCACTCAGGTCGGCGGCACGAACACCAGCGACGTCAACGTCATCACCGGTTCGCGTCTCGAAGGTGGCGTATCGGTCCGCGGCGGAAACTTGGGGACGGAAAGTTTCTTACTGGATGCCGCGAGCTTCATCGGCGGAAATCTCGCCTTTACCCTTGGCGGAGGCACGAACAACACGACGATTTTGGGTACCGTCGGTGGCGGCATTACGGGCCAGGCGGCCTTCACCAACACCGGTGGTGCTGGTGCTGATAGTGTGACATTTGCCCCCGTTGGTGGTTCCGCTCGGCCTTCGATCTTCGCCGGGTTGGGAGCAGGCACCAACACGTTCAACTTGAATACCTTCGGGACCATCCCGACTTACGCCTACATTAATGTCGGCTTCGCTGGTACGTTCAACTACATGGGCGGTCCGATCACATTCCCCTTGTTCGTCTTCTAATCGCGACGACCCTGGGGGTGAAAACCACGCCAGCAGCATGGGAACAAAAAGAAAGGCTTGGCTCTGCGAGAGCCAAGCCTTTTTTCGCCAACGACAGTTTGATTTTGGCGAAGTTGTTGTTCGCGCGGCGAAAAGTTCTTCCTCTGGGACATTCATGAATTCCGCTATTCCGTCTACATAGATCCCGATGGCGGTTCGGGCAAGTTCATGATCGACGTCATTGGAGTTGGCTGGGGTTGGACGGGTCGGCTTGCGGCCGTCTCTTCGAACAGCTCGACCAGCTTCGTGATACACTTCGATTGCTCGTAACGCTCCAGCACAGTTTCTCGGGCGGCCTTCCCAAGGTGTCGGAACTTTTCCGGTTCGCGGAGCACTTCGAGTGCCTTCTCGGTCAACGCATCCACGTCATCAAACTCGACCAACAATCCATTCTTCTCGTGAGTAATCGCTTCTTGCACGGGAGCCGTGTCGGAACCCAAGACCACGCATCCAGTCGACATGGCTTGGATCATTGACCACGACAGGACATATGGGGCCGTCAAATAAATGTGCAAGTCGCTCAGGCGGAACATGTCTCGCAGTTCATTAAGAGGTATGAGGCCCAAGAAGTGAATTCGGTTGAGGTCGTAACTGTCCTGCTGCAAGACCCACTGCTTGAACGAAATGCCTTTCGGTTCGATGTGGTGTTGCTCGTGCCCGTAGAACGTTCGTTCCTGGCCTGCGACCAAGATGATGACGTCGTCCATTTCCTCGCAGATTCGCTTGGCCACTTTCATGAAGATGTCGAACCCGCGTGCAGACTCGAGCCCTCGGGAGCAGTAGGTGAGAACTTTTGTGCCCTCGGGAATCGTAATTCCACGGAACGTCGCCGGTCGAGGAATTGGTTCGGGGCTGAAGAACTCCGTATTCACACCGTCGAAAATGACGTTGATGCGGTCCTGAAACTCTTTCGGGGCGGTGCTCCGCTGGTACGCCGTCGGCGTATACATCGAATCGACCGAATGCAAGTGGAGGTACGTCAGCGCGTGGTAAGTGGCATTGAATAAACGAATGTAATCCGTAGGCGGAAATTCCTTGCGCAAAACAAGTCCGTCGGACCAGAACGGCGCGGGTAGCATCTCGTAATAACCAATGAACGGACAATCATATAAGTTCCGCAGGTAAAGCAGCGTACCGTAGGACATGTGCCCAACGACAAGGTCCGGCTGGATGCGGTCCCCAAGTTGTCGCATCCCTCGGTACACAGCCGCCAGGTGATCCATCAAGCCATTGAGGCTGTTGGGATTATAAAACACCTTGGGTTGAGGTTCGTTCGGGTTGATGCGGTAGTTAATGTGATTGAAAGGTAAGTTCTTGTGGTGCGTGGTATCAATAGAAGTTACGAACGTACAAGTCCATCTCTTTGTGGTCGCAAGATAGTTGGCGATGTGTCCGAATTGTGCCGGAAAATTCGGATGAATAAACATAACGTGCATTGGTTCCACCTAAAGCAATAGAAACGAACCCCATTCGGAGAAAACTCCCGCCGTTCGGGCCAACCAAAGGGGTAGTCGGATACATGTTTGTCGTGTTTTGGTGTGGTTCGGAGCGTGACTTTTCGCTCCGCGAAAAGTCACGAAAGACAAGAAACCTTTTCCCAAATGCGACTCTTACAGAACCGACCGCCCAACCGAACCGGTTGATCAATCGTTGAATCTTGACGCCACAAGCCGAATCCGTCAAGCAAGAAGGGCTGGTCACGGACATTTTTGCCTTGACCAGCCCTCCGTTGGAGTCGTGGTTGTCGCTCGACGGTGCGTTGGCATTGGAACAATGCGAACTCGTTTAGAAATCGTTTCCGAGGACTTCGCCACCGTTTCGTGTACAGGCGTGCCGCCACGTTTTCTGCGAGATCGTTTCGCTAATGAAGCGGACGCTTCCGTCACACATCGCCGCAATAGTTCCGCCCTGGAGCATTCGCAAGCTCGATAATCCACCCATCCCGCCGCAATCGACGTCGGGTTTATTGTCGTTGAGCAACCGCGTTCCGGTGAATGTGCCGCGTAGGAAGCGCCCATCCATCCAGTTCGAACACCGGTCGGCGGCAACATTCTTGTTGTTCTTGAAATCGGCCACTCCACTTTTGGGACTAAGTTGCTTCAGCGCCTTTTTGTCGTAGGCAATGTGTTGGCGTGTCACCGTGATGGCCTTCTTGTTTCCGTCGCCGACGAGTGTTTCGCCCGCCATAATTGTGTTGCTCGTGCCATCAGTGATGGTTTGAAACTTTACCTTCGACTCCCAATAGAAAATCCCATCATTGTCTTTGAGAGAATGCTTCGAGCCAGCGTTGAACAGATAGTTATTCGGTCCGGTTTTGAAATTTTGCTCCGCCAATGGGTCCATCGGACTCATGCACACTTTGATTCGCGACTCGGCCCACTTTGCGTTCGCCGGATTCGTGATAGGTTTCTGGAAATTAAGTTGTTGGGCGATGTTTGCTTGTTCGATATACGGCAACATTTGAGCGACGGCCGAGAAGTGGTTTTTTGTCACCCCCGCCGGGAACCGGCCGTTGGCATCATAGTAGTTATGAGCCGCGAGCGCAAGTTGCTTCAAGTTATTCATGGACTGCGTCCGCCGAGCAGCTCGGCGAATTTGTGCGATGAGTGGCAACAACAGGCCGATCAGGATGGCCAGAATTGCCAACACCATTAACAAGTCAAAGATAGTGAACGCGGAACGTGATTGCTGTTTCATGATAGATCTAGTGGTCCGTAAAAGTAGTAGGCACACTCCGTGTGCCGTTGTCTTTGTTTAGCTTTGGATTGCGGCAGCGTGCTGCCGCTTTCGTAGTTTTCTCCCTCGCTCACGCTTCGGGCTGGTGTAAGAGTCCCTCGCTTGCGATTCGGGTTGGTGTGGCTTGTTTTCCTATTTGTGTGTGATCTGGAGTATCCTCCTCCCACACTTAAAAAACCAAACAGCACTCTTCAATCCCTCAAAAATCGAACTGGACGACCTCACCGCCCGCACGCGTGGAGGACTTGCTCAAAAAGTCGAGGGAAACCTTGCTCGAAACGAACCGAACACTCCCATCACACATACCCATATTCGTTCCCGCAAGTCGCGTACGCAAACCCGAAAGGCCACCCC
>CAYYUU010000869.1:0-3909 GCA_964474955.1 uncultured Alcaligenaceae bacterium
TACCCGCAGGTATGATTGCGATATTCCCCCGATGCGTGACGTAACCGTATAGTGAAGTCCATAGTTTCGGAGATGGATTCGCCACATTGAACAGATAGATCGCTGCGTATTGGCGCATATCTGCCGGACCAAATGCCTCTGCCTTCATAGCGTCGACACGTTCCGTTCGGAACAGCGCATCCACTTTCGCCGTTTCGATCTTGGTAGCCCACACTTTCGCACTGTTTACATCATCCGTAATGATCAAAATGCGTCGTGGCTCTCGGATCGCAAACGTAAACAGCCGTCGGTTATTAAACGCCAAAGCATCACTGGATCCGAGAAACACTTCGCCTTGATGGAACCCTGGAGCCAATTTCGAACAATCGATTCGGAAATGTACAGACTCTTCATAACCAGACTTGAGCGTCAAACTATGTTTCTGCTTCAACAACTTTCCATCGATCTTACACAATACGCTCGAACTCAATGTCTTCCCCGTCGCCCGAACCGTCGCCCGAATCGTTGGCGTTTCTTTTGGGTGAAAGAGTTGTTGCCCCACATATCCCTTTCCAGAACGAGGAAACAGAATCGAAGTTATCCCCATATCAATCGGTTCCGACAGACCGACGTTCACGAATATGCCGAAGAACCCGGAGAGGTCCTTCCTCGTGGTGGCCAGCGACTTGAGTAATTGTTCCCGATACGACTTGGTGGCCTTATCGAGTTTCTCGGTCGGATAGTCCCGAACTTGTTTGGTGATAATTCGATTCCGAGCGAGGATTCCTGCGATAATTTGCTGAGCTTTTGTATCGGGATATGTTACCTCCGAGAGATCTGCAATCATCCCATCAAGTTTTCTCAAAGCATCGATGAGTGGTTGTTGCGGATAATCCTTTCCGGACATCGGAGGAAGTTTCGCGGGTAACTCATCGAGCAATTCGATTTGGCCGTTGATAGTTCGTTGGAACCGTTTCAACTGCAAGATTTGTAGCGTCAATTTATCAGCGGTCGTGAAGAAATCCTTGGCTTGAGAACTCTCCCAACAACCCGTGGTTGCGTCCGAAAAAACACACAACAACCGCGGCAGTTGTGCCGCAAGCGAATCATCAAATGTTGATTCTCGCAACGACTGAAAAACAGAGATGGCTTTCGGGAGTTGGGTCGTAACAGGTGAGTTGACGTGACGAAGTCTCAGATCTCGGATTTGCTTCTGGGCTTGATCGAGGGATTCGCACCATGCCTTCTTCGGATCACCTAAGGAAACACCTGTGTCGAGGATCGCGACCCGGCTTTGCGATGGTAATTTCTCGAGTAGTTTGAGGGCTCGTTTTTTTGCATCTTGCAACCGCGATTGTCCACCGGTTGTTTTGTACTCCATGCTATAACTGGTATCGAACACGAACACGGCAGCCACAGGTTGATTCGTCGCGAGATTGAACTGATCCGAAAGCAACTTTGGTTGAGCTATGGCCAAACATATTAATAGGAGTAAGGCAATTCGCAACAGGAGCAAAAGCAGGTGTCGGAGTTGAACTTTGCGTTTCGCCGATTTATGATTCTTCAACAAAAACCGCATGGCCGGAAACCGGACGGTGCGAGGCTTTTGCTGTCGCATGAGGTGAATCAAAATTGGGATCGCTGCCAAAGCAGCTCCACCCAATAAGACGGGAAAAACGAAGGTCATGGGTTCGTTTTTGGTTTGGAGAAGTAGTAGGCACACTTCGTGTGCTGTTGTCTTTGTTTTTTTGGAGTGCGGCAGCTCGCTGCCGCTTTGGTAGTTTGGTTTTCCTCGCTTGCACTTCGGGTTGGTGTTTTTTGGAGTGCGGCAGCTCGCTGCCGCTTTGGTATTTTGTTTTGTTTTGTTTTGAAGTGTATCAACCCAGCGCGTTGATTTTGTTTTGGGCTTGCTCCTTTCGACCGGCGAACCCAATCCAACCACTATCTAAAACCGTTTCTGCCTTTGCACCAAATATTCCATCAACGCCTTACTAAAATCGACGCTCGTATCAACTTCCACGAAATCGATATTCGACCTTGCACACTCATCCTTATAATAATCGCGAAACGCATTCATATTATCGAGATACGAGTCTCGAATCCCACGCGCATCAACGGTGGCTTGTTCCTTCTTTTCTGTCCATTCAAACTTCGTCGGCTCGTCATACGGAAAGGCACGTTCGGCGTGATCGAGAATATGAAACAAGATAATGTCATGCCCTCGATGCCGCAGTAAGTGCAGGCTTCGCATGACGTCTTCTTCGGGATGGGTATATAAATCACTGAAGATCATCACAAGACTACGGCTTCTCGTCATGGCCGCAAGTTGATGGAGACAAAATGGCAAGTTCGTCTCTTCTTGAGTGGCCGCTTTTGAAAGCAACGCAAGGATTGTCCCGAGTTGGCTCCTTGCGCTTTTGGGTGGAACACTGGCCTGAATCTTCGGGCCACACGCGACGACGCCGACAGGGTCTTGTTGTGAGATCATCATATAGCCGAGCGCAGCGGCAAGACTAATCGCGTATTCAAACTTGGTCAGTGATTCTTTCGCATCTCGCTTGGTATGTTCCGAAGCCCAATTCATCGAGTTGTTAAGGTCTACGACGAGATATCCCGTCATGTTCGTTTCGGCTTGATACTTCTTAACATAATATCGCTCAGTCTTCGCGTAGACACTCCAATCCAAATCCTTAAGGTCATCACCGGCGACGTACTTTCTGTGCTCACTGAACTCAACAGAAAAACCGTGATAGGGGCTCGCGTGGAGTCCCGCGAGAAATCCCTCGACGATGAACTTCGCGCGTAAGTCGAGCCGAGCTACTTGGCGAATCACTTCCGGTTTGAGATATTGCTCTGGCCGACTCATTACAAACTCCGAGATCGAGATGAATCACTCCGGTATAAGGAATGTGCCTTCCTCGTCGTATACACCTTCGCCATCGACTTGCATCAAGCCCTCGGTTTCTCTTGCAAGAAACTTAACCACATGATAGCAAAAAGCACGGACTTTCTCGATGTTGGCTTGTTCCTCCGGCAACTCAAACGCAAAGATCTGAGGTGCGGCAATGACTCGTTCCATTAACTCCATTTGGTTGAGGTCAGTCTCTTGACTTTCGATCCAAGCCGCAAACGCATTGAGTTCTCCTCGGACTCCTTTTTCGGTCGTAAGATACCGTTGCAGAGTGAGTTCGTTTTCCTCAAACGCGAACGTCGCCTCAAACCATCCCTGTTCGTCCTTGAGAAATTTGGCCTGGACGGGATAGTTCGTGTTGTGGAGATATTCCAGAAAAGAATTCGGATCGATCTTTGCGTCAGATCGCGAAAAAACACGGTACCAGAGAGACATGGTGTCGTCCTATCGGGGATTGTGGGAGATTTGGTCAAACCAACAGACGACTCTATTTCTTCGCCTTCCCGGCATACTTCTGTGGTGCCGGGGGAGCGATCACGCTCAAAAGTTGATTGATCACGTCCTCACTCGTCTTGCCTTCGGCTTGGGCCTGGAAGTTGGTGCTCACCCGGTGTCGCAATACAGGAATGGCAACTTTCTTGATATCTTCGGCGGCGACGCTGAACCTTCCATCCATGGCCGCAACGGCCCTCGCTCCCTGGATCAGAAATATCCCCGCACGCGGGCCCGCTCCCCAATCGACCAGTTCCTTGACAAACTTTGGCGAATCCGGATTGTGTGGCCGGGTCGCTCGTACAAGTCGCGTCGTATAGTCTCGCACATAATCGCCGACCGGAACACTCCGAACGAGTTTCTGCATATTCAAAATGGCTCGAGCGCTCAGAGCCTTGGACAGTTCGGGTTGTTCGTCGCGGGTGGCCATTTCGAGAATCTGCTTCTCTTCTTCAAACGTCGGATAGTCGACCTTGATGTTGAACATGAAGCGGTCGAGCTGAGCCTCCGGAAGCGGATACGTCCCC
>CAYYUU010000870.1:0-3907 GCA_964474955.1 uncultured Alcaligenaceae bacterium
ACGTAACGCCCGAAGAAAAGGCAGTCGGCGAAGAGAATTTTCATCGGGCCGTGAACCAACTCGGCGAAGCCGAGAGGCCCGGGATGGACCGCCGTAAATTCATGGCCGGGTTGCTAGCCACTGGTGCGGCGTTGCCGATTGGTGCGGCTGCGTACTTCGGCTATAACCAATCTGAGTTCCCACGCATGCGACCGGTGAAGGCTGGACTGATCGGGGCCGGTGACGAGGGAGGCGTCCTCGTCGGCGAACACAACCCCGAGTTCGTCGAGTTCGTCGCATACTCCGACATCCGACCGTTCAATCAAAAACGGATTTTCACCGGCGACATGAGGAAGATCGATGGCAAGCTCAAGCCGCACCCGTCTAGTCCGCGGAAAGGGTTCAACTACCACTACGGCAACGACGCCGCCAGCAAAATCAGGCTGCACGAGAACTACAAAGATCTGTTGAACGACCCCGAGATTGAACTTGTGGTCATCGCGTTGCCGTTGCACCTCCACGCGCCTGTCACGATTGATGCGTTGAATGCTGGCAAGCATGTGTTGTGCGAAAAGCTCATGGCCTGGAACGTCAAGCAATGTAAAGAGATGATCCAAGCCGCCGAGCGGAACAACAAGTTGCTTGCGATTGGTCACCAACGACACTACAGCATGCTCTACGCTCACGCCCTCGAAGTCATCAAGAGCGGCGTCATGGGTGAAGTCCGCCATATTCGTGCGTTGTGGCATCGCAACAACACAAGGGCTTTGCCGACCACCGATCCTCGCTACGATGCCGCCGACCCCCATGCACGCTACAAGGACAGCTGGCGACCAGCCATCTATACGGCAGAGAAATTGCGACAAGCCGGTTACACCGGAATCGAGCCCGACACAAGCATCTCCGACGAAACGCTCCGCCGCGCCGGATTCAAGAGCCGCGAGGAATTCATTCGTTGGCGGCTGTACGACCGAACCGGTGGCGGACTCATGGCCGAACTGGGAAGCCACCAACTCGACGCGTGCAGCATTTTCCTCGGAGGCGTGCGGCCTCTCGCTGTCACTGCGATTGGTGGGAAATACTTCTACCACGACGACCGCGAAGTCGAAGACCACGTCTTCTGCACGTATGAATTTCCTGGTCCCGGCTTTTTCAAGGAAGGCCGATCGAATCCGAAGAATCGGGACGACATCAACGATCCGAACGACAAAATCATTGTCACATATTCTTCGATCAACACGAATGACTTCGAAGGATACGGCGAGTGTGTGATGGGAACTCGGGGAACACTCGTTGTCGAAAAAGAACGCAGCGCGATGTTGTGGGGCCTTGGCAGCCGATCGACCCGCATGGGCGTGAATTCTGGTGGAGGTCGACCAGCGATCGATACTTACGCTTCGGATTATGTTCCGACAGCTGGAGAAAATGCGGCTGCGGCTCGCGGTCGTCAATCCCTCGGCGACAGCATCAGCCGCGGCTATCGCGAAGAAATGGAACACCTCGCCTACATCATTCGGATGCAAAACCAGGGGATGGAAAGCGACCAGGAAAATCTCAAGCCTCGGTGTGGTGGTCGCAAGGCGATGGCCGATGCCATCATGGCTCTGACGGCGAACGTCGCCATGGCGAGAGCCCAAAGGGGAGAGGCCGATTCCCGGATCGTTTTCGATCCCGAATGGTACGACGTCGAGAAGATGGATAAGGTTCCGGACCAGAACCGAAGGGCAGAAGGGCCGCTGCCTCTGGAGTAAGAGATCGCTTTGTTTGGAGTGATGCAACGGGGCCCCGACTGGTTTTCTGGTCGGGGCTCTTTTTTCATCGCGGGCTAGCTTGCGGATGCACCTCCCGACTGCTGGGAAAATCCGGAACGCTCACGTCTTCAAGGGATTTGCAAAACTGAACTCAGCGAACCGACGACCCGTTGCGAGCCGCCATCTCGTCTTCGTCTTCGAACTCGTCTGCTTCAGCTTCGGCCTGACCGTTGACCGTCCCGAAGAATTCCGCGCTCGACGGATTGTGCGTGTCGAGTTTTCGCAACAGGGCTACGGCTTCTTCCAAATCGTGGTCGAGACAAAGCACGCTGATGACCAACTCCGCCAGCGCCGCGAATTGCAAACCGTCCGTCAGTTCCACCCAGCGTTCTCTTTCGGCCTCGCTCAGACCCGGGACTTTCCGAGCGAAGTAAGCATCCCGTAGCGCAGCGTCGGGTGCGTCGATTCTGAGAATCCGATCGAAACGCCTTGGTCGAGAAACGAGGCGAGGGTCCAGATTCTCGGGGTAGTTCGTGCTCGCGATGTTGACGGCCTTGTCGGCTTGGTTGTTGCCATCGAGCCATTGCAGCACCGCGCTCTCACCCCAATACTTTATGGTCGCGTCGATGTCTTCGAAGATACAAACAATCGGACGCTCGGGTTCGACTTCCCGGAACTGCTCCACGCATTGGATCAGTGCGTTCGGGTCCTGGCAGAAGAACGCCACCGCATCCTTGCCGATGACTTTGCCGACGATTTGGTGGATGAGCGAGGACTTTCCGCCGCCCTGTTTTCCATAGAGCAAATACCCGCGGCGGTGGAGAAATCCGTACTTCTTGAATCGTTCTCCCCGATCCCAGAATTTCTCCACTTCCTTGAGGATCGTCGAAGACAGACTTCCAGGAAAATCAATTAGGTCGTCGAGTTTGAGGTTTTTTGGTTGAAGGAGTGGATTCCGATAGCAGTCGAACATGCACAGATACGCACCGGTTGGTAAACGGTCGATCGTTGGTCCGCACGCTTCGTAACATCCGCCACGTATGGACCATTGAACGAGGTGGTTTGGTTTCATCCTTGTCCTTCCGCAGTTGTGAGGTAGGGTTGATTATTTTGAACGACACTACCGCGGGGACGAAGGTTCGCAAAGGTTGGTAGGAAAAACCTCGGATCTCCAGACTCCTTGCTTGTTGCTCACTTCCCTTTCTTCGCTTTTTTGGCGAATGCCTTGTTCGCCAGTTTCTGGATCTGTTTGCTTGGCCCCAATTGCGGATCGAAGAGCCCGCCCCAGTTCCTTTCGATGATCTTCCCTTTCGCGTCCTTGGTCACGAGATAAAATTGCATTCCGTCCAAGTCAACCATGACCGAGACGGATTCCTTTCTCTTCCAAAATCGAAAGCCGAGTTCCGGTCCAAATCCGCTTGCGCCGCTGGGCTTGCGTGTCGCCGGTGCTGTGAGAATGGCCCCGACCTTTGTAGCATATTTCGCACCTTGCGGAACGCCTGCCGCAAGGATTCCCCGCTTAAAACCGGCCTCAAACACAGGGGGATTGTTCTTCTTGTTTTTGGTCAGCTTGAACACTTCGACTTTCGATGCCCCGTGGAGAATGGCTTTGGTCTTTTTCCCAAGTGCGGGGTACTTGTTTTGAGCGTCCACGAAACCGACCGAAACGAGGAAAACACCGATGGCCAAGATGCGGAAGTGGAAACGAAACATAGAGGCAAACTCCAAAGAAAGAACGGACAGGTGAGGCATTCGGATTCTTCAATGTCGGATTTGTGAAAGTTGCTTGTCGCTCCGCGAAAAGGTCTTTGTCTTTTCTGACTTTTCGCATGCGGGCGAAGCCTGCAAAGCAAAGTGCCTGCACGCGAGAAGCAACTTTCCTACAACAACCCATAATCGAACGCAAACACGACAACAACTTGCGCGGCCTTTTCGGATTCTATTTTTGGGAATCCACGACAACTCTCCAATAGACATTCCCAACATACGCCATTCTCCCTTGAAATACAGAAGTATGAAAGATTCGTTGCTCTCTAATACTACTCCGTTAAGTCGGGTAAGTTGTTGATACACAACAACTTACACACAGGGTGTTTTCAGAGGTTCTTGGACAGTGTCTCGCCTTAAGTAGTTGGTAAGCAAGCACTTACGGTATTGATCTTTTCATCCCCGTTTTC
>CAYYUU010000871.1:0-3907 GCA_964474955.1 uncultured Alcaligenaceae bacterium
TCTCTGTGACCAACTCGCCCTTCCGTGTGAGTTCCTCAAGTTGATCCGCAATTTGTATGCCGATGGTGCGAGGACGTTTATCGAAGTTGGACCCTCTCGCGTCCTCACTGGGCTTCTCCAACACATCTTGAAGGACAAGGAGCACAAGGTCTTCCCGCTCGACTCCTCGAAGAAACATGGTCAGGGACTATTCGACCTTGCCCAAGTGTTGGCCAAAGCTGCGGCACTCGGATACGAGGTCGATTTGAGGTTGTGGAACTCCGCGATTTCTCCGCGGAGGAAACGAGAAACGAAGAGTGGCTTCGTCGTACCCCTCAGTGGTGCGAACTACGTGGTAAAGGGACTCGAATCCAGGTCATCCAGATCAACGCCCCCCCCTTCGCAGCAACCAGAACAATCCACGAAAATGGATACAGTGCCTCCTGCCGAGGTCCCCGCTGACAAACTTGGCGAGTACGACAATCACTCACCGAAGACAGCTTCACAGAATTCGGAACACAATAGCACTATGGACCAGATTCAGAACGGCCAGCCACATGAGGTGAGCCTCAACGAGGGACTCCGTGCCCTCCAAGAAATCACAGAGCAGACAGCACGGCTCCACAAGCAGTTTTTGGACAGCCAAGAACGTGCGTTGTCCCTCTTCGAAAAGCTGTTGATGTCTGAACCGCCAACACCGTCGGCGAACGGACACATTCCCTCTCTTGGGACGAATGGACATACCCCGACCCCCAACGGTCCGCAACCCGCTGATCCCTCTCCGGCGACGCAAGACCTATCAGAACGAAATGGCCACCAGCACAGGACGGAGAGGGAATTCAAAGAGGACACCCAGCCAACTAAGGTCTCACACCAGGAACCTCTTGTCTTCGAACGAGTCAAGGAACCCCTGGCGGGAACTTCTGCCGAACCGGACCGAGTGAACGCCCTCCTCGACATCGTGGCGGAGAAGACCGGATATCCCAGCGAGATGCTCAACGTGGACCTGGAACTCGACGCCGACCTCGGCATCGATTCGATCAAACGAGTCGAAATATTTTCCGCCGTCCAGGAACGATTTCCCGAACTCCCACCCATCGGACCGGAGCAGATCGGGACGTTGCGGACGTTGCGAGATGTCCTTGATTTCCTCCACGGAACTCCGACAACCCAACGGGATAGAGCACCCGAGAGGGAACTCGCTGCCCCTCAGGCATCAACTCAAATCGAGGCTCCGACGCCGAACACCAAGGTGCGAGACACCCTCCTCGCGGTGGTATCGGAGAAAACCGGTTACCCCGCTGAGATGTTAGAACTCGGTATGGAGATCGACGCGGATCTCGGCATCGATTCGATCAAACGAGTCGAAATACTGTCGGCGCTCCAGGAAGCCCTCCCTGATGGACGAGTAGTCGAGTCCGAGAACATCGGGGCCTTCCGAACACTTCAGGACGTGCTTGACTTTCTGGGAAACGAGTCAACCTCTCCTAGAGAAGACCCACAGGACCACACCGTTGTCACGGAAGAGACGACTCCTCCAGAGACGAGCCCTGACAATCAACACATGCGTTCCCTCTTGCTTGACACCGTGGCGGAGAAAACCGGTTACCCCGCGAGTATGTTGGAGATGCACATGGAACTCGATGCCGACCTTGGTATCGATTCGATCAAACGAGTTGAGATTTTCTCGGCCCTCCAGGAAGCTCTCCCCGAAGCCCCTGTGGTTCAACCGGACCAACTCGGTTCGCTCCGAACCCTCCAAGAAGTTGCCGACTTCCTTGCAAACGGTTCGTCAGCGAATACCGCCTCCCAAGTAACTCACCAGATCCAAGCAACTCCCCGAAAGATCCAACTTCCGGACGTCCCAAAACTTCTTCGATTCGTCCCTACCGTGGTTCCCATCACCGAACGACGCACCCGACTGCACATCAGATCAAATGCAACCGTGTGGGTCATTGGAGACACGAGCCCGTTGTCTCGCAATATCGTTGCAAGACTCCGGCAACTTGGTCATTCGCCAACACAAATTTCGTTCGCAGCTGCGGTTGCGACGCTCCCTCCGGAAAACCTCACCGGAGTGATCATCACGGCGACACGGATGAAGGAGAACCAATACATTGAGGTCCTCGCAGCCGTCCAAAATGCCGCAGCCCCACTCAAGCGGAATGCCAACCGAGACGCCACATTCCTGACCACAGTCACCCAAATGAATGGTGGGTTTGCTCTCGACGCCGGACAAGTCAACTCACCCACGACGGGGGGGCTTGGGGGGCTCACGAAGACTGTGTCTCATGAGTGGCCCGAGGTCCACTGCAAAGCAATTGACGTCTCCCCAGACATTGACCCAGAAGAGGCTGCACTTACCGTAGTTGACGAGGTCTTCCTTAATGGCCCTATTGAGGTAGCTGTGAGTTCTTCAGGATGTCGCAAGATTACCCTCACACAAACAGTGCAAGAAACAAACCCTTCCGTTCCTCTTGGTCCTCAAGACGTGGTTCTTGTCTCTGGGGGGGGACGAGGAGTTACCGCCGAATGCGTCATCGAACTTGCAAAAACGACGGGATGTAAGGTGGCCCTTTTAGGACGCTCCCCGGATCCAAACCCGGAACCCGAGTGGCTCAGACATCTGGAGACCGAACAAGACATCAAACGCGACCTCATCGCCAAGGCGAACGGACACACAACCCCACGCCAGATCAACGAGGAATGTACTCGGTTGTTGGCAGCTCGGGAACTTCGGAGCACCCTCAACAGGCTTCGAAATCTGGGAACGGAAGGCCTATACAAACAGGTCGACGTCCGGGACGTCAATGAACTTCAAGTCGCAGTCAATGACATCGAAGAGACACTCGGGAAAGTGACAGCGCTGGTGCACGGAGCGGGCGTTCTGGCCGACGCCAGGATCGAGCAGAAGACGCCAGAACAATTCTCGAAGGTCTACCAAACCAAGGTCGTTGGGTTCCGGAACTTGCTCGATGCTCTGCGAAGCCGACCGTTGAAAGTCGTGGCCGCGTTCTCTTCCTCCACAGCAAGGTTCGGAAGGACAGGTCAGCTGGACTACGCGGTTGCTAACGAAGTCCTCAACAAAATGTGCCAACAAGAAGCTCGTCACCGACCAGAGTGCTGTGTCGTCGCCTTCAACTGGGGTCCCTGGGACGGCGGCATGGTGACACCGAACTTGCGAAAGCTTTTTGAATCCGAGGGGATAGACCTTATCGGGACCTCGGAAGGTGCTGCCTTCTTTGTCCATGAACTCTGCGAACCTCAGACAAACGTCGAAGTGGTCATCCTGGGAGAACATTCCTGGCTCCAATCAACATCTTCGCAGCTCTCACTGGTATCGCCCGAAACCATCGAAGCGATTACCCTGAACGTTTCCGTTGCGACTCATCCGATTCTGCGAGACCACGTCATCGGTGGCAAGGCGGTTGTCCCCGTCGCGTTGCAACTTGAATGGTTAGCCCAGGCCGCACTACACGCCAATCCCGGTTTGGTCTTCACCGGATGTCGCGACCTGCAAATCTACCACGGGATCAAACTTGATGCCTACGAGTCGGTGTCCCTCGCCCTCGCCGTGAGCCGACTTGAGAAAACTAACGATGGGTTCCAACTGACCGCCCAAGTCCTCGCCAAATCACTCAACGGCGAAAGTCGAGTCCACACCCAGGCCCAAATTCAGCTCGCGACACGACTTCCAGCCGGATTACCAAGTGCCGGTTTCAAGACCCTAGCTCGACATTCGTTGACGGCCAGGGACGCATACGAAGACATCCTCTTTCACGGTCCCGGTCTGCACGCGATCCAGGACATCGTCAGCCTGGACGAGAAGGGTATCGTCGTGAGTTTGTCGGGCTCCTCCACACCAGGAAGCTGGATCCGAGTTCACATGCGGTCCCGATGGGTGACCGCCCCAAAGGCGCTCTAAGGG
>CAYYUU010000872.1:0-3899 GCA_964474955.1 uncultured Alcaligenaceae bacterium
ACATGGCGAGAGCCTATGGGCCCGGTGCGTTTGTGCTGTGGCCAAGGATGGCCGCCATCCTACGAACCCTTGACAGTCCAGCGCCGCAAGCCAACACTGGAGAGAATCGCCTGATGAGTGTTGACGGGGAAAATCGGTAATGTGCGGATTTGGAATAAGCCTGAAGCGCTAGCGAAGGACGGGGGTGGAGACAAGCCTGAGGCGCCAGCGAAGGTGCTTTCTTTGGCCTTCGCTGGCGCTTCAGGCTTGTAGAAAATGCCAAACCCGATCCTTCGCTGGCGATCCAGGCTTGTAGAAGCGATCCCTTGCAGAATCCAACGAACACGGCAATGAAACTCTTCGTCGCGGCGGTCAAGAAGTGAAACTCGTTCCGCCAACTTCCCCTTGCTCCGTTGGAACGTCGAACGCGACAATAAGGAACACGGGTAATACCTTTTCGCGGTCCTGTGTCCGGTTTTGTCCCCAAATTTGCATTAACAACTTGGAGGCTCGGGCGGACGAAATGAGAATTGTTGTGTTTGGGGAGTTACTTTTCCCTCAGCGAAAAGCAACTCTCCAAACAGGGAACATAAGTTAGATTTTTCGTCCCACCGGACAACACATTCAATTAGGCGTCGTCATGGCACACGAATCTTCCAAAACCACCCGTCGTAGTTGGCGAACCGAGACGAAAAAAACGTCCGCGCCGGACCCCAAAACGACGTCGAAGATGGCGGCGATGCACGAAACGCCTGGGCCCTCCAAGCAAACCCCTTCCGCACCGCGAAAGTGGACACGGCTCCTTCCCTGGATCACTCTTGCGGTTCTGGCGGGCTCGCTTCTGTGTTGGCTTCTTTGGCCCAAACGACCTGCGCCCGCTCGGCTCGTGCTGATCGGTTCGGGCTACGAAACTAACATCGCCATTGCCCACAATGCTGGTGGGTGGAAAACGCTTGAAGACTTGAAGGGACTCCGAGACCTCGAAGTTCATCACAGCCCGGGAGTTTTGGAGGCGAAAGGGACGTGGGACGGCATCTGGCAGCAAGTCACCGGCCACCCTCGCGAAGAAACAATTCTGATTTATTTGGCGTTGCATGGAGGCGCCGACACGAAAGGCCCATTTCTTTTCCTGAACTCTCCGGGAGCCAAGAACAAGGTGTACCTCAAGGAGGTCATCCGCGGTCTGAAGAAAACGGAGTGGCGGAACAAAAAGATTCTGTTGGTTCTTGACCCGGTCCAAATCAACTCCGACTGGACCAACGGGATGCTCTACAACGGCTTCGTCGAGGGCCTCAAAAGCGAACAAGTCAAAGCTGAAATCGCCGACGTCCCAAACTTGATGATCCTTTGCTCAGCGGCAGCTCATCAACGATCGTGGGTTTCCCCGGAATGGCAGCGATCCATCTTTGGCCACTACTTCGTCGAGGGGTTGAAGGGTGCGGCCGACGTTGATGACTCAGGGAAACGAGATACCCGGTTGAAGGTTTGGGAGTTGTTCGAGTACGTGAAAAAACGCGTGCGTGTGTGGGCTGACGCCAATCGCGATGCGGTTCAAACTCCTATTTTCCTTGGCGACGAGGAACTTGCGAAAAATACCCAACTGCGATTCGTCGAGGAAGAATATCAGGAACAACCCCGCAGTTCCGCTCCGGGTGTGTCCGTGGATCCTCCGAACAAATTAGCCGAGGCATGGCTGAAACACCGGCTCATTCGAGACAGCAAACCTTCCCCCTGGATTTATGCTCCGCAATTGTGGAGAGTGTATCAAGACACCCTCATTCGGTACGAAGAACTTGTGAGTCTCGGCGACCCCACTCAGAAAGCCCGAGAAGTCGAAAACGATTTGGCGACACTCGAACGCGAAATTCGCGAAGCCACGGTCCTGGTATCTTCATCGTATGCGTTGAATAACTCGATACCTCTTTCTCCCGTTTATGGGGTCGGGGCTCCCTGGAAGGAAGCGGAACTCCGGCAGGCTTTTCGAGATTTCCAACGGGCCTTCCGAAGAGACCGTGACGCCGATGGCTCTGCCTGGAAGAACCTTTGGAAATTGGCGGCAGGTCACGAAAGCTCGGGGCGTCAACTCCGTCAATTGCTCGAAGTCCAACTCTCGCAATTTGTTCTCGATGGTCTTGTGGACCAGGGTGATCCCCTCGACAAGGACGACCTCCAACGGGCCTTTGATGTGCTCAAGAACATCAACCGACGGTTGCAAAACACTCGTCCGATTGAGGCTCACACGCTTGTTATGTTGCTCTGGGGTGGTCCGCATAGCCTTTCGAATGATGTTCGCTCCATTCCACCAGAGACGATCCGATTGGCGCTGGAAGTCCGCCTTTTGTCGGAGCAAACGGCGCTGGCGTACCCCGGCAAGAACGCCAACTCGCATCCATACAGCGAGGTCATTTGGGAGTGGATTACTCCGCAGCTCAAAACGGCGGATCGACAGCGCCAACTCGGCGAAGATTGGTTATTTGGTTCCAGAGACAAGGCATGGAACACCGCGAGAGATTACCTGAAAGAAGCCAAACGCCAGTACGTGAGTATTCAGCAGCAAACGGCCGTCTTTCGAGAAGCCCTCAACGTGCGAGATCGGCTGTTGTCCGAGTTGCCGTATTATGCTCGGTGGGCCGCGAACCAAAGGAACGATACGGACGAAGCGGCTCGCGCGAAACAGATCGAGGAGCGATTGGCCAAGGTCGAAGAAACTGGCCAAGCTCTGCACGAACTGATGAAGGTGTTGCCTCAGGGACCGCAGGGTGATCTCGTCAAAGTTCGCAAGCTCACGGAAACTTTGAAGCAGGGTCGAAAACAACTCGAAGACATGTTCCACCGGGAGTGTGAGAATTTGGGAGCCAAGCTGCAATCGAACTGGCACCAGATCCAAAGCGTCTTGTCGGTCCCACTCGTCGACGATGTCGTGTTGCGAAAGAAGTTACTTGAGACTGGTCTGAGCATTTCGAGGACGTTGCACAAAAGAGGCAAGGAAGACATCAAGCGTTCGGCAGATGAGGCAAAACTCGTCGCAGCGACATGGAAGCGAGCAAGGCAAGAAGGACGTATGGGGCTGGCCGTCACGCAAGATCCGTGGCTCAGCACAGCTAACCGTCAATCCGTTCTGGGAGCCGTCAACCACATCGCCGACCCGAACCGAGGTTCGTCACTCATCATGGTGGGCGACGCCATCCGAGACGAGTGGGCCAAACGCCTGACCACGATCGAACAGGGATGGTACTTCAGCCTCGTTGACCTGAATCCGACGAATGCTCTGAAGCATTTGCAAGACTCCGCCCTGTTGACCCGCATGGTTCCCGCCGGGTACGTCGAGTTGATTCCGTCGCGTCCGTTCGGTCCTGTGGGTGCAATCCGCCGATTGCGGACGCACTCGTTGTTGCGTGGGCAAACCGAAAGGACGATCCAAGATCACTGGTTTGCCGAGACGCAAGACCCGAAAGATCTGGCGGCCCCGAACAGCACATATTACATTCCTGCCGGAAAGGGATATCTCGCCGACGCCGAAACTCTCGTCAAAGTCGACCTGGACACAGACGACGTCCGGACGGTGGCCAAGCGTTGGAATCTCGACGTGCCGCCACAATCTAAACTGAACCGAGAACGATTGAGTAGCTGCCAACCATTGCGGAAAAAACTCACTTTGTCCAAAATCCAGGTCGCGTACGAAGGCCAAAGATCGGGACAAAACGTGAACGTTCCGCTAACCAGTCAACTCGCCTGGAGCCCGAAGTGGAAATTGGTGAGTGACAAAGGGGTGCCACCCGGAGTGATCATGGTTTGGCCCGAGCTGGCATCCAAGGAGGCCAAGGAGCTTTTCCAGGATGACAAACGCTTCCCATCGAACTTCCGAACGAACGCGACGGACGAGCCTCGTTGGCTCCCCGACCCTGCGAAGGCTGACACCC
>CAYYUU010000873.1:0-3898 GCA_964474955.1 uncultured Alcaligenaceae bacterium
GAATACAGAGGCCTCGCAGTCCAGGTACAATCTGCCCTTCGTGGTTGAGAAGCCGGCTGGGTTTTATTACCTTCAAGTGCGTGCAATTCTGTTTCGTAACAACGCGGAGAAGGTGTTCGCCCAAGCCGAGCAGTTCTTCTTCGCTCGGCGACCGCTCCCGTTGACTGAGGAACCGCTGGGACATGTGACACTTCCCGTGCAGTGGCCGCCGACAGCGCTGGAGGACCTGGCCATCTACGACGTGATAAAGCCGAAGAAACAAAGGGACGCCGAACCCCCACAGCCGGGACGATGAGAGCCTATGTATGAATCGTGTGACGCTCAAGAAGATGGCGGCCACGAGTATCCGAAACTCAATAGAACCGAGACAGACGCGGCGTTGAGAATTTTGAATCGAACGGAAACCTTCTTGAAGGAGCCAAGGGGATGGGGAAGCCGAAGAAGCCAGGGAGCAGTTCCAATCTCGCGCCATCGGCGAGGGAGAACTTTCGCCGTGAGATCGAAAAGTTGCTTGGGGAAATTCCCGCCGAACAGTGGGATGACCCTGATGTTCGTGGCGTGCTGTACGAGTTCTTGCCCTGGCACCAGATGTCCTATGTCACCATCCAGACTCGGGACGATGATCCGCGAGACATCGGGGATTGGAAGTATTATTTCTCGGCAGAATCGGACGGGTCGTTAATTCAGGAGGAATACGAGGCGTGGCACAACGCAACGACCGACGCACGTCTCGTCTATCACAAGCTGCTCATCGAGGCCGCCGAGGCGCTGCTCAGTCTTGAGTTTGACAAGTATTGCAATCCAAATCTTCCAACTCCGGTGCTGCAATTACGAGATTGGACTCCACTTAACGAGGATTTCTGCCTCAACAAGACGTTTCTCCTGCAGGTGTACGACCCAGACGAGACTTTCCGATTCAACTACTGCGAATACGTGGTCGCACGGCGACTTGACTTGGGCCAATAAAGCTCGTCTGTTGCCGCGCTTGGGGATTACAGGTATTTGAAACTTCAACCGCAGGATCTACATGAACCTGTTACTTGGCTTAATTGGGCGACAGCAAAAGGGGGTGTGATGTGATCATCTGGACGGGGTGGGGTATCCTTGCCGGATTGCTTTGGTTTGCTGGCTTACTGCTGACGCAAGTCGGTGTCGATCAAGTTTATCATCAGGGCTATTACACAGCGAATGTTTGGCCCAAGTTACTCGGTGGTGTTGTTGCCTCGCCGTTGATCTGGTTTTTGGGAAGGCGAATGAATGGCGCAGCAGGGTCCGAACAACGTCGAACGCTTGGAGCACAACACACTGTTATTTCTCCCGATGGAATATTGGGCTCTGGTATTTCCATTGTTGGGAGTCGGGTTCGCTGTGTTCGGTACGTTTCGCTAACCATGACCCCAGCAACGGAAGATTTCCGGGGCAAAGATGTACCAAGTCCACAAGATGTGAATCGTACGTTTGGTCGTGGCTATCTGACAGCATTGGAGTTTTGCCATGAGTATCTTTAGCCGCTTCTTTGGGAAACGCGAACCAGACGACGCTTCCGACGATATGGTAGCGGAACTACAGGCAGACGATTGTCCTGCGCTGCAAGTCGTGTTCGCCGACAATCTCCAACTCGACTCCGAAGCAGTCATGGAGGCCATGCGTGCGTACCACCCTTCCATGACCGAGGCACGTTGCGAAGTCGCAGAAGAACTGAACGAAGAAGGCAAGATATTCGGACTCGCAGGTTGGGGAAAGCACGTCATCAAGATTGTCGGCTTCGATCTCCCGATGCCACAGGATACCGTCGAGTTCTGCGTCGCGCCGTCCCACTATGGGGAATCTCTCAAGGAGCAAGCCCGAGCCCACAAGTCGCACCTTTTGCTCTGGTATGGCGGGCAGGAAGAATCGGTCGTGGAACAATTCGTGGCGCTCGCAGCCTTTGCGGGTGTGCTGGAGCAGTTCGGAGCGATCGTCGTGTTGAACGAGAACGCACGCACGTCTTTCCCGGCTGCAGCGCTGTCGGGCAACGTTGTGGAGGGCGACATTTGGGAGCAACTTCGAACGCTGCCATTACCCGTTTTGTATTGCGGTTTCGTGAAGTTCCACGATCCCAAGGATACGCGCGTTTGGGTGCGCACCTATGGTGCCTATGTCCTGGGTCTGCCGGATTTTGCCGCGCACACCAACGGACCTCACGAAGGGCAACGTTACTTTGATATGTTCGATAGTATACTGCGTTACATGCTGAACACCGGCAAGCGTCTCGCTGCGGGTCATACGATGCAGATCGGGGCCGAAGATTATCTGCGATGTCGCGCGGCCAAGAAAAACGAGCCGTGGTTGGAGAGCAAAGGCGAGATGTTGGTCGTGGAGATTATTCGAGCCGACCAGGTCAACCGGTAGAGAACGTTGGGGGAAAGCGACTCACAACGGGTAGGCAGAGAAACAAGTGTTGTGCTTGAGAAAGCTGCGTTTCACGTTCCGGGCGAAACGAATCCAAAGACAACAAACTTTTCGCGGAGCAAAAAGCAACTTTCTACACGCGAACTCAGATGGCCAAGTGCGTGTCTTGATGACAACCACTTGCCAGCTGTTACCCGACAAGGAGCGCCTATGGATCATCCACCGGTCGAGAAACAACACTTGATTCACCAGACGACTTTCCGGACGTACTTCGAAACCCGCGTTGGCCCGCTTGACGAGCTTCCTTCCCCACTCCGCGAACAACTCCAGGATCGAGAAAATCAAGTCTCTGAGCAGATGCAGCCCGGCGACGAACTCCACGAATGGGCGCTGACTGACGACAACGGGGCAGAATGCTCCGGTCTTGCGATCGTGCGCGACGGCGAGATTGTTTGGACGCGATTATGTACCCGAACTGCCCGATCGCAGGGCACTGCTCCGCCCGGGACGCCAACTCCACAACGTTTCTACGAGGACGGTCAACCGGCTCCTGCTGGTCAGCTTCAACGTAGTTCGTTCCAGTCACAGGTCCACACTCCGCTGCGGCCCGAGGGGGTCATGAAGGTGATGGTCCTCGACACAACCGCGGCGACCACGGATCTGGAAAAGCCTGCGTTCATGGCTCCGCCACCGGGCGCAGAACCGTATCACGGATTCCCTCTTTTGGAGCAGACCCGTCAGGATGGTTGGTGTCTCGGCGCGGTCACCGATCCGTTTGAAGCCGACACTGCTGAAGGGTGCACGATCGGAGATTTGTTTGTGGAGGCACCGGACGGACGCCGAGCCGGATTGGTGTGGAATGTCGCCCCGCAACCTCGCTTCGCCGTCTTGAAAGAACCGAAGGGACGACGCTTGGGACTTTTTCATTTTACCTTTCCCAGTCCGTTGCGAGATATGGCGGATTTGCAAGAAGTGTTTGGACGCGTCCTGCCGGTGTTGCAACAGTTGTATGATCGTTTCAACACGAAGGACGGTCGCGCGTAAAGAAGTGTCGGGCGGTCGCCATCGTGCTCGTGAATATCGCCCGCTGCGGAAGTAATGCCACACACATTTCACCTGCGACGAGGGCAGTGGAATCCATAAGAGTCACGTTTTATGTCTTGCCCGGAAGCCTCGCAGCGGCGACAAACCAAAGCCAAATCCGACACGAATTTATCTGTCCACCCAAGCTGCTCCAAACAAAAGTCAAAGGCGACCTGGCAATCCTGTGACGCATCGTGATCCAACTCTCCCTCAGGCCCACCGAGGACGATTTCAACCAGGTTTGCAAAAGCGTCTGGAACCGGACACAATTCCTGAGATGAAAGACAAGAGGTATAATGACGCGGTCCAGATTCCATTCCAAAGATTCGTTGTCAGCGAATTTCCATCAGGAGATGTGAGATGTCCGAAGAGCTACTTCTGAAGCTCCAGTTTTTGGAGGAAGATTACCTGAGCCAACCTCCTG
>CAYYUU010000874.1:0-3897 GCA_964474955.1 uncultured Alcaligenaceae bacterium
TGCCCAATGGCCGAATCGTCTTCGAAACCGAAGGACGTCGGCCCGCCTACGGCAAGATCGTCGATGGAAAAATCGTCGAGGTCACGACGTTCAAACAAGGCGACGGCGTTCCCGTTGGCGAGCACAAAATCGCCATCCATTCCGTCGACGAAGGCGGGAGTGCCAAGACGAGCAATCCAGGTGACGCGCCTGGTGCGAACTATATGCAATCCAAGTCGCTCATTCCCAAGGTCTATGGCGATCCGGAGACATCCAAACTGACCGCCTCAATCAAGTCCGGAACGAACACCCTCAAATTCGAACTGAAGAAGAATCCCTAATCTGGACCCAGCCCACATTCTTGCAAGACACGCTTGTGGAAACCCGAGCGTGTCTTTTTTCTTGCAACAACGCTTCGCCACCCCTTCTGATCGATTCCCTTTCCTCAAATCGGAACAGCATTTTCCCAACTCATTCTGGCGGTTCCGTGCCTGTCCGGATACTTTAAGCGTTTACAGTTCCCCCAGCGGAAGTTACTTCACCCATCGAAACCTCACTCCTCACGACGTGACAGGGAGTAACGAAAGGAAATCAAAATGGCCAAAAAATTCAACGTCGCGATGATCGGTCTGGGATTTGGGGCCGAGTTCATACCGATCTACCAGGCTCACCCCAACGGCAACGTACACGCCATTTGCCGACGGAACGAAGCCGAACTCAACAAAGTCGGCGATCAATTCGGCATTGCGAAACGCTACACGAAATACGAGGACGTTCTTGCCGACCCGGATGTGGATTACGTTCACATCAATAGCCCCATCCCGGACCATGCGTGGATGTCGCTCCAAGCTCTCGACGCGGGCAAGCACGTCATGTGTACGGTCCCGATGGCCACGACGCTCGAAGAATGCAAACAAATCGTCGAGAAGGTCAAGGCCACCGGCCTTAAATACATGATGGCCGAGACGGTCGTCTACAGCCGCGAGTTCTTGTTCATCAAGGAGCTGTATGAGAAAGGCGAACTCGGAAAGATTCAACACCTCGCGGCGTCGCACCCGCAAGACATGGACGGTTGGCCCGAGTACTGGGAAAAGATGATTCCGATGCACTACGCAACGCACGTCGTGAGTCCGTGTCTCGGGCTCGTGAACGGGCTCGCTGAGTACGTGAGTTGTTTTGGCTCCGGAACGGTCCGGGACGACATCGCCAAGAAATCGGGAAACAAGTTCGCCGTCGAGACCTGTCATATCAAGATCAAAGACAGTGACCTGACGGCTCACATTTGGCGATTCCTCTACGACGTTGCTCGGCAGTATCGAGAAAGTTTCGACGTCTACGGAACCAAAAAGAGTTTCGAGTGGACGTTGATCGAGCACGAGCCCCACGTCCTCCATACGGCGAAGAAGCCCGAACCAGAAATCCCCGAAAAGATCGAAGTCCCCGATTTCGCCCACCTCTTGCCCGAGCCAATTCGGAAGTTCACACTCCCGGCGGAAATCCACGACAGCGAACACCTTTCGTTCATCCAGGGTGGCGGACACGGCGGTTCGCATCCGCACATGGTCAACGAATTCCTGAACGCTCTATTGGAAGATCGCGACCCATGGCCGAACGCCGTAACCAGTGCGAACTGGACGTGTGTGGGGATCTGTGCTCACCAGTCGGCGTTGAAAGGTGGAGAGATTGTGAAGCTGCCGGAATTTACGCTTGGGAAGTAAGAAAGGGGCGAAGGGTTGAGAGAAAAAGCCGCTCCGCGGCTTAGACCTTCTGTCTCTCAACCCTCAACCCTCAACTTTCTTGGGAATACGACATCATAATTTCCTGCGTCTGAATTTCTTCCAACCCAGGAAAACCATCGGCGATGATCTTATCCGCAAGGGCCGAAGCATCCTTGTAGTATCGGTCTGGGTATCGCTCGCCGGTCAACTTGTGCCGCAGGTCTCTTGCGAGAATGTCGGCGGCCATGATCAACGTCTCATCTTTCTCTTGGTTCGCGTAGAGCGACGTCACCAAAATCGTGACGTTGTCCTGAACACGTTGCGACAACTCGGCGATGCGGCATTGTCGGTCGGCGAGTTTCAGTTGGTGCTTGACCATCGTGGCGCTGATCTCGTTTGGCGAACGCTGGAACTCTCTCAACGCGAAATCAACGTGGTCTTGCAATCGCTTGTCCATGCCCGGCACGGTTTGCCGGTCTCGCCCTTTGAACTTTTGGCCCATCGTCCACTTCGCGTACGAATACATTTCGCTGCGTAGTTTCCACGCGTGGATCGGATTCGCCGGATTAAAGTTCTTGATGCCGTGCTTCTGCAGCGCCTTGCCAATCGGCTCGAAGTATTTCTTGCCGTGCTGCTTGACAAGCCCTTTGAAGAACGCCATGCCAAGCATCTCGCCTTCGCCTTCGTAGATACACGGGGCGAGGAAGTCGTACACGTTCTCGGCGAACAGATGTCCTTCGAGGAACGATCGACCGCCGTGCGTCTTCATGAACAATTCGATCGCGGCTTCCTTGAGAGCCTCGCTCCCGAAGATCTTGGCGATCATACATTCGAGTTCGCCACGATAGCCTTGCTCGATGAGCCACGAACCCCAGGCGACGAGTGCGTCACACCCAACGATCAACCCCGCCATCCGAGCAATCCGGCGTTTCACCAGCTCGCGCGTTTCGATGGCCTGTCCATACGTGCGTCGGAAGTGTGCCCACGGGAGCATGTTCGCGAGCATAACGCGCATCGTCCCCGAAGCATTCGCACACAACGCAAGCCGACCGAGATTCAAACCGTGGTAAGCGATCGTCAACCCATCGCCGACAGTCGAATGGAGCAAGTTCTCTTTCGGCACGCGGAATTTGTTGAACTTCAATCCCTGGTTGTATCCATGCCTCAGAGCATAGAGACCGTACGGCACGATTTGGAAATGCTCGTTTTCTTCCTTCGGCAACTCTGCGATGAACACAGCGGGTTTGTCGTTGAGCATCACGACGATGCCGATCATGCGTCCCGGCACGGCATTCGTGATGAACAATTTCTCGCCGGTAATTTCGTAATGATCGTCGACGAGTTCCGCCGTCGTGCGGAGTGCCGTAAGGTCCGAACCGGCGTTCGGCTCGGTCAGCGCGAAGGCCGAAAGCGATTCCCCGCTAGCGAGCTTCGTCAAGAACCGTTGCTTTTGTTCTTCCGATCCGAACGAGTTGACGGGATCGACCGCCCCGATACATCCGTGGACCGAAGCCAGCCCGGCGACCATTCCGTCGTGCATCGCCATCCGCATCAAGAAATGCGAGAAGCGTCGGAACGGTGCTCCCTGCCCGCCAAACTCTTGGTCGATCAACATACCCCAGTAGCCGACGGAAGCAAGTTCTTGCAGGGTCTCCTCGGACACCTTACCTTTTTCGTCGTAAAGAATGCCCTCGGCTTTGTGGCGTTTCACGACCTCAATGGATTTATTCATAGCTTCGTCGCAAGGGTGCGATTCGGCCAACGGCGGAGCCAAGAACAGATCGAGGGGCGTCTTGCCGTCCCAAACGGCACGGTGAATCGGGCTCGCCGCAGTCTGATATTTGAACAAGGCTTCGACTTGTTCGTCGGCCTGATCCATCGCCCCGGTTCGTCGGGCTTCGTCTTCCGACTTCCCGCTCAACCGAAGGGCCGTTTCAGCGAAGCTCAGTTGTTCTTGTTCTGGCTTCCGTTCTTGTTCTGGCTTCTGTTCTTGTTCTGGTTTCGTTGTTGTACTCATATGACTAAGACTCCTGTGTTTCGGGCGATGAGACTGGGCGAATCGAGGAGCTGATTGGGCTCAAAGAAAAGACATGGCCAAGAGGATGCGATTGTAGATGTTGTCGGTACGGCATCCCTCTCTTCATATATTCTACGCGCGCTTTGCGAGAAAAAGTATCTTTGCGTCCCCGCAGAGCTATAC
>CAYYUU010000875.1:0-3894 GCA_964474955.1 uncultured Alcaligenaceae bacterium
TTTCGGACGATTTCGCCGTGTGGGTGTTTTTCTATGGCCCCGAGGGTGGGGAAGGGAACGTCGCAGACCGGCAATCATAATTGATCGGTCCAACACCAGAGGTGAGCAATGGTTGATGAGGCAGGGTTCCTCCACAAGATTCGAGCTGCGTTGCACGACGACAGCCCGAGGTTGATTTACGCAGACTGGTTGGAAGAGCGGGGTGACTCGCGGGCGGAGTATCTGCGGCTTCAGGTGGAGCTTGTCCGAACCTGGACCTACACCGACCAGAAGCCCGAATTGTACGCACGGTTGGAAGAATTGGCTGCGACGATTGATCCCGACTGGCTTGCTGCTGTCCGTCGCTGCACGACCCCAGCTCCTCCGGTGGATGTGGCGAAGGTCGCGCCTGATCTTGCCGAGTTCGCCCGGACGACGGTTCGCTTACACCCAAGACCTGGCGAAGCGCCTTTGGACGCGAGCAAGCTTGGTGGCTCCATGCTATGGCCACAAGATGAGCCCTGGCCCGACTGTCCGGAGCACGGCATCCCGATGATCTCGGCATTCCAACTCCGCAAAGAAGATGTCCCCGAAGTTGGATTTCCGCCGGGGTATGATCTGTTCCAGTTGCTTTGGTGTCAGCAACAACACGTTTCCGAGGTCGCGGAGTTCTCCCCGTTGCCACACGCTTGTTGGAGAAAACGAGAGTCCGTGCAACGCCCACGGGAGATCATGCCAGAAGTCACCAAAATTCCCGGTGAGTATGGTTTCGGAAATCTGCGTCCGTGCCGCCTGCACCCCGAACGAGTTCTTGAGTATCCTGGCTCATGGAAATCAAATGTCGACCCGGACACGATTCAGATCGCAGAGTTTGCTTTCCAAGAAGCAGTAAAAAACCTATCGAAGATGCCAAAGTCCGGTGGACGACACATTCCGGCCAGCGTCAGCTCCCTTTATCAGTGCTGGCTGAGCTGTGCGGACGGCACCAAGGTCGGAGGATACCCGGACTGGGTTCAGGACATGTGGTCGCCGGGCTGCAGCTGTGGTCAACCGATGGAGCACCTGCTTTCCTACGCAAGTCGAGAATACGATGGACTTACCTGGGGGCGATTCGTCCCAATCGAAGACCGCCATATTCTCCAGCGACCTTTCATGGATCAACTCTCCATCTGCGAACCGGCCGATTGCATGATTGGCGACTGCGGCAATGTTTACGTCTATGTCTGTCGTAGTTGTCCGGGATGGCCGGTACGTGCTTCCATGCAGTGTTCTTGAACGATGCTCGGCAAGTAGAAGGCGTGGAGAACCCAGGGAACGCGAAAGAAATGATTGTCGGGATTTTGTTTTGGAGTTTGCGAGCTAAACGACACCAGGAAGCAAAACAGAAAACTCCCTAATCGGCGTCGAGCCGCCGCACTCCAAAACAAAACAAAGGCAGGCGTTGTTTCGGAGTGTCGTCTTTCGTTCCTTTGAAAGAACGCCTTTGTGGTGAGGCATTTTTGCGCTTTTTGCGTGCGCTTTTTGACCCTCCCACGACCATTTTCGAAAGGTCGTTTTGCAATCCGGAGGCCCAAAACACATACACAAAAATCACAAAAATCAGGGCGAGGTATTTTTGTGTTTTTTGTGTACGTGTTTTGGCAGCTCCGAGGGCCTTTTCGAAAGGTCGTTTTTCGAGCCGGAGGCCCAAAACGCATACACAAAACCCAAAAAAATACCTCGCCCTGATTTTTGTGATTTTTGTGTACGCTTTTTGCTGCCTCGGGTTCGAAACCACCACCACAAAGGCGTCCTTTCCAAGGAGCCAAAGGCGACACTCAAAAACCAAGACAATGGTTACGGCACACGGAGTGTGCCTACTACGAAAAACCAACACAGGCGTCCTTTCCAAATCCGACTCTTATTGATCCCAACGCCCGAGCGCAAGACGACACTCAAAACAGCATAAACACAAAGAGAGAGCCAAAATCGCCCCCCGAAGTCGACCTGACCTCCGAGAATCGGAACGCCAACAACAAGAAGATTCCCTCATCTCGTCAATTTCCGGTTGCCTTGGCGGGCCATCTCATTTAAAGTATTCCACACATAGAAAATACAATTGGGTGAAGTCTACGATGACCGGCAATCTTCTACGAACTCTTGACCTTTTGCTTCTCGCTGACCTGCTACGTCAGTCCCGAGGCCATTGCCGTCCATTTTGAAACATCGAAACTTCATCGAACGAATCGATAACGGACAAGGCCCTGGGACAAACCGTCTCGGGGCCTTTTTTTGTGGATCTTGCTCTTCCAGATTTCGCGGTTTGGAGTTTTTTCCAATGAGTAACGAGCGTCTCTATATCTTCGACACGACCTTGCGTGACGGTGAACAATCTCCCGGCGCCAGCATGAATTTGCCGGAAAAACTCGAAATCGCTCACGCCCTCAAGGAACTCGGCGTGGACATCATCGAGGCCGGTTTCCCGATCGCCTCACCCGGTGACTTCGAGGCCGTCCAAACCATCGCCGAACAAGTCGAAGGCCCTATCATTTGTGGTCTGGCTCGGTGCAACAAGGCCGACATTGATCGGGCCGGACAAGCCCTCGCGAACTGTCCGCGTCCACGAATCCACGTATTCCTGGCGACCAGTGCCATCCATCGCGATTTCAAATTGCACATGGCCAAGGACGAAATCATCAAGCGTGCGGTGGCTGGAGTCGAACAGGCCAAGATGTTTTGCGACGACGTCGAGTTTTCGCCCGAAGACGCCGCACGCACGGAACTCGAGTTCCTCGCCGAGGTCGTCGAGAAGGCCATCGCCGCGGGCGCGACGACGATCAACATTCCCGACACCGTCGGCTATGCCGTGCCCGAGCAGTACGGCAACACGTTTCGGTATCTCAAGGAAAACGTGGCGGGAATCGATAACGTAGTGCTCAGCGCACACTGCCACAACGATCTTGGAATGGCCGTGGCAAACAGTCTTGCCGCCGTCGAAGCCGGGGCACGACAGGTCGAGTGTACGATCAACGGGCTCGGCGAACGGGCCGGCAACTCTGCCCTCGAAGAAATCGTGATGGCCGTCCGGACCCGTCCTGATTTCTTCCGCATTCAAACGGGCATCCAAACACAACGGCTTTGCGGCATTAGCCGACTCGTGGCTCGCATCACCGGGATGCAAGTTCAGAGAAACAAGGCTATCGTCGGCCTCAACGCGTTTGCCCACGAGGCGGGAATTCATCAGGACGGCATCATCAAGGAACGCAGCACCTACGAAATCATGCGACCCGAAGACGTCGGGTTCTTGCAAAGTGATTTGGTACTCGGCAAACACAGTGGCCGCGCGGCTCTCCGCGAGCGAATCCAACAACTCGGATATCACCTCGACGAGACGCAGCTCAACAACGTGTTCGACGCCTTCAAGTCGCTCGCCGACCGCAAGAAGGAAATCTACGACGCGGACATCGAAGCTCTGGCCGAAGACGAAATCCACAAAGGCCCGGCGTTGTGGACTCTCGAAGCGTTTACGTGTAACGCGGGTTCGGGGACCATTCCGTCGGCTGCCGTGGCGCTCTGGCATCGCGAGGGATACATCCATCGGGAAGCCATGGTTGGCGACGGTCCGGTCGACGCGGTCTTCAAGGCCATCGAACGGATTACCAAAATCGATGTGAAACTCAAGGAATATCACGTTCGGAGCGTGACGACAGGTGAAGACGCCCAGGGTGAAGTGCAAGTCCACGCCGAATCCAACGGCAAAATGATTCAGGGCCGCGGCATCAGCACCGACATCATCGAGGCTAGTGCGTTGGCCTTTTTGCAAGTCATCAATCGAATTGCGTTGCGGCAGCCAGAGCCGCGGTTGAATCCTCAGACCGAGGAAGTTCGGGTAAGTTGAGAGTTAGGACTTGAGAGTTGAGCGACCGAAAAAGTCTC
>CAYYUU010000876.1:0-3893 GCA_964474955.1 uncultured Alcaligenaceae bacterium
CCAAAACTTCGACGCCCAGTTCGTGGCCGGGAATCCGGGGGTATCGGAAAAACGGCATCTTCCCAAGGTAACCGCTGATGTCGGTCCCGCAAACGCCCATTCGGTGACTGCGGACGAGGACCTCCCCCGGACCCGGTTTGCCCGGTTCGTCGATTTCGATTTGTTGAAATTCTTTCGGTTGTTCTAGACGAATGGCACGCATGGTTTACCTTTTATTCGGAAGGCGAGTGTTTTTACCCGGACAGAATCTCACGCAAAGGCGCGAAGGTGCGAAGGAAAAAAGAGAAAGAGAAAAACAAAACAAAAGCAGGCGTCCTTTCGTGGAGCGAAAGGCGACACTCAAAGACAAACTAAAGGCCATGGTGGGCTACATGAACAAAGTTTGCCGCCCCACCGTCTCAATCGGGAATTCCTCAACCTTCCAAGGTAACAAGGGAATCGGGGGTTTGGGGAAAAAATCTCGGTCGCTTAACTCTCGGATTCTTCCGGGAGTCGGAATTCATTTCCAAAGCCGAACATGGCGACGAGACCAGCCACACCAACCACAATTCGATAAACGCCAAACCAAATGAATGTATGGGTGCGGATGAAACTCAGCAAAAACCTGACCGCCAGGATGGCCACGACGAACGACGTCACGAATCCAATCGCCAATATCTGGAAGTGTTCCCAGGCGAGTGAGCCGCGGTGCTCGTAAAGCTCTTTGGTCGTTGCGGCAGCCATTGTTGGCACGGCGAGTAAGAACGAGAACTCTACCGCCGTCTTTCGTTTCCAGCCGAGAGTGAGGCCGCCGAGGATTGTCGCCGCCGAACGTGAGACGCCTGGAATCATGGCGATGGCCTGAAAACATCCCAGGAACATGCAATCGAGGTAACTCACGGTTTCGAGGTCGTCCTTGGCGTCGTGTTTTTCACGGTGCAAAAGTTAGAAGAGAATGATCACCACTCCACCGACGGCCAACATAATCAGGTGCAGGACGGATCGCTTCAACGCATCATCGACGATGACGCGGAAGATTAAGTAGAGAATGCCGGTGGGGACGAACGCGGCAAATACGCGCAGCATCAAGCGCCAGTCGATGAGCAGTTTCTTCCAGTACAAGGCGACGACGGCCAGGATCGCGCCGAGTTGAATGATGATCGAAAAGGCTATCACGAACGGATCTTGGTTGTTCACGCCAAGAAACGGTTCCGAGAGCAGCAGGTGGGCTGTCGAGGAAACGGGAAGGAACTCGGTCAAGCCTTCGATAATGCCCAGAATTACGGCATTAAGGGCGTTCAGATCCGACGGCGGCGTGGGTGTGGGCATTTGGCGTTGATTGAGTTTCGGGGGAAGGGGCAGGTAGCGCCTGTTCAGCTGGCATAACCCATTGTCTGCACATTAACAGTACGACCGCAGCACCGAGCCATCCCACGACGACGTCTGATGGGAAATGGTGGCCAAGATAGATACGGCTGAAACCGATAGAAAGTACAAGTACGACCGCAATGGCGTAGATACAAGTGCGAACGAGGAGACTCGGACGGCGCGGCAACTGGCTGTTGGGTGTCGAGAGGGCTCGCGTCCAACAAATGGCCAACCCAAAGTAGACCACCGCGGAAAGCATGGCCGTGCTGCTTGGAAAGCTGGCGCCTTGCCATGTGGGTCCGTTCCAGCCAGAAGGATGCTCTCGCGAAAAGAGGAACTTCAGAGATTCTACGAGGATCGCCGAGATTAAGAAGCTCATCAGGAGAAACCGGATTTCGAGAGTCCGGGAACGACGCCACAAGAGGACGCTTCCGACCAACACGAGCAAAGCCAAGCACGGGGAGGTTCCGAGGAGGGCCAATCGGGCCAAGTTCTCCCCGACCTCCGGAGGGAGTTGGTGTTGTCGCATATAATGAAATGTGTATGCCGCTCCCTGATCGATTCCTTCCCACACACTGAGTCTCCATACAAGTTGCGAGATCTAAAATTCAAAATGGCATTTTTTCCATTTTGCACGGCAGTTCGATAAGGTTTACAGTGACGTTTACAGGTCTCGCAAGATTGCGAAGTGGTCCAAAGTGTTTAAGGCCAGTAAGTGCCAACAACCAACGCAAAAGTAGGACCGGCGTACTTTCGCGGAGCGAAAAACGACACGCCAAAACAAAAAAACGACACGAACCAACAACGGAAGCGAGAAAAAACACAAAGGAACTTTTCGAGGGCAAAAATCGTCTTAATTGGATGGACACCCTGTTCGACCGAGAACTGCTCAATTGACAGTCTCGATAGAATTAGTTTATACTCCACGGACGGATAAACAAGAATTGAAAATCCCTCTTCCGCAAGCATCTCTACTTGTGAAGGGGCTAGACTCAAGATTCGCTCGTCTCCATCCAGGGGGTTCGTGTGTCGTGGTAAACGCGACCGGAATCGCAGGGAAACTCATCGAAGCTTGGAGAATGACAGTCTCCTATCGCTGACGAAAACTCAGGACCGCACGAGTAATTTACGACCAGGTTATGGAGTCGCCTCTCCCCGGCGCCAAACCGACCAGGAAACTCGGAGAGACGGGGTCCGCACCCGTTGTATACTTCTTATGCCTAGTTCCCAACACAAGCAGCCTCATCCTGAGACCGCCAAAGACCAGTTGACGGACGATCCCGTCAATTCGTTCTTCGGACTGTCGGAAGCGGACGGGGAAGAGGAATCGGGCAAGCCGTCGGAAGAGTCTCTCGACCTTTCTGCGTCTGCGAGTACCGACCCGCCAACGGACGTCTCT
Source organism: uncultured Alcaligenaceae bacterium (assembly GCA_964474955.1). Lineage (GTDB taxonomy): Bacteria > Planctomycetota > Planctomycetia > Gemmatales > Gemmataceae > CAYRFQ01. The sequence continues at coordinate 2,747 of CAYYUU010000876.1, forward strand.
CAGGACTTGCTCGTCGATGAAGAGAACGAAAACTCAGACGCGACTCCCACCATCATTTCCAAGAATCCACCCTCCGGCTCTGGAAACCATCGGTTCGCTCAACCGCTTTCGGGTGACTTGCGAGGGCGCACTCTTGCCCACTTCGAACTCATCGAGGCGATCGGTGTGGGTGGTATGGCGGCGGTCATCCGTGCTCGGGACAAACAGCTCGATCGGTTCGTGGCATTGAAAATCCTTCCGCCAGACATGGCTAGCGAGGATGAAAACGTTCGTCGGTTCCGGCACGAAGCAAGGGCGGCAGCAAAGCTCGACCACGAAAACATCGCTCGCGTCTATTATTACGGCGAAGACCAATCCTTGAACTTCATCGCCTTCGAGTTCGTCGAAGGCGACAATTTGCGGACGGTCATTCACCGACGAGGGCGATTGTCGGTTCGCGATGCGATTCACTACATGCTCCAAGTTGCGGCGGGCCTTGCCCATGCCGCAAGTCAGGGTGTTGTCCATAGAGACATCAAGCCTTCGAACATCATCATCACGCCGAATGGTCGGGCGAAACTCGTCGACATGGGTTTGGCCCGGAGTCAACATACGCAAAACAGCCAGGCGCTGACACAGTCCGGCGTTACGTTGGGGACGTTCGATTACATCTCACCAGAACAAGCTCTCGAACCTCGCGAGGCCGACGTCCGAAGCGACATTTATTCCCTCGGATGCACGTTTTACCATGCCCTGACTGGCCAACCGCCTGTTCCCGATGGGACGGCAGCGAAGAAACTACATCATCACCAGCACGTACCCCCGAGAGATCCCCGGGAGTTGAACCCGACTATCCCGGACAGCGTTGCGGCGGTCCTGGGAAAGATGATGGCCAAGAATTCGAAGGATCGTTATCAACGACCCGAATCCCTCGTGCAGCACCTCATCCTACTGGCCCAGGAATTTGGTGGACCGCAGACTCTCGGAGGCAGTTCGCACACTGGCAACAAGTCTGCGCACGAAGGGATGTTGTACGTCGACACGCCGTTTCCCAATCCGCCGACGAATCGTCCGGGAGTCCTCGTGCTCCTGGCGTTGGTCGCTCTGGTCGGGTTGATTGGGGTGCTCTCGTTCGCCCCCGCACCGACGTCCAGCGATGGGGCCACCC
>CAYYUU010000877.1:0-3892 GCA_964474955.1 uncultured Alcaligenaceae bacterium
GGGCTGCGTGGGGTGGATTGGTATTCGCTGGCTTGCTATGTTCGTTCGATGAACGAGCGAGAGAGTCCCAAGTCTCGGCCTTGCCCTTGTACCTTGCCGGTCTTCTCGGCGCGGGAATGCTGATCCATCATTTGGCCGAGAGTGTCTCATCTCAGTTGTGGGTGACGATGCTTTGTTTGGCGGGTTACCAAGTCCTCGCGAGTCTCGTTGGACGCGGGATCGTGTTGATACGGGCAGCGGCTCCCGAGAGTAGCCCTGGTGCGAGACCGGCCTGGCAGCCGCAAACTTGGTTCGCCCCATCTCAGGTCCTTGTGTCCCTGTTGACTCTGGGTCTCGCCTTCCACGTTGTGCTCACGTTTGGACAATTCGAGGAGAGGTGGGTCGGTCCTCTTGTAGCCGGGATGCTCGTGGTGGGAGCACTCTTCTACCCCTTGCGAAAGGGTGGCAAGACGGCTCTCGAAAGACTCAAGCGCCGAAAGGGTCGATGGACCGTGGTCCTCGCCTCGTTGGGTCTCCTGCTGGTGTGTTGGGCGACTCTCAGTCCGACCACAGAATTCGTGAACTTCTATCGTCACTCGCTCTGGGTGGCGGTCCTGGGTGGGTGTTGTCTCTTCTTCGGGTTTGGAGTTCGGCGGGCGCTCCCTGAAGGGAATCTTTGGCGGCGAAGTTGCGAAGACCTGGCGCGACCGTATTGGCTTCTGGCGCTCGTCTCAGTGTTCACCTGCATGGCCCATCTGGGGTCTCTCAGGTTGTTCCATGACGGTCCGGCGATGATCACGAATTGGGCCGCGTGGTTGCTGGTCATTGTCCTCGTCATGATGGGCGTCGCAGCCATTTCCTTTGCCCTCGTGCCGAAGTGGGACCCACTCCAGCTCCCTGAAAAACGCCGCGGCACTTATGTGTACGTCACCCAGGTTTTCGTTGCGATGTTACTTCTGCATCTAAACAGCTACTTATACCAGGAGGTCGGTGGACGGCTTGCCCGGACGGAAGATCTGTTCGTCTGGTTGATCGTCATCATGATTCTCGCGTTCGTGGGGGTCGGCCTCAGCGAGCTGTTGACTCGGTTCAAGCTGGAAGTGTTGGCCAAGCCGCTGTACCGAACCGGAGTGTTTCTTCCGTTGGTTCCGTTATTGGCGTTTTGGCTCAACCCGCAATTACAACCTTGGCGAGGGAATGCACTCCCACCAAACCCGTTCGCGGCATACGCGATTCTGTGGTTCCTGGCTTCTGGGCTCTACGTCATGATCGGGGTGCTCAACCGATCCTCCTGGTTTACCTTGGTCGGTGCCCTCGCGGGGAACTTCGGAATCTGGTCACTCCTTTACTTCCGGCAAGACTGGCGGCTCGGGTTCCTCACCCATCCGCAAGTTTGGCTCATCCCAATTGCCCTGATCATCTTGGTTTCGGAGTACCTGAACCGCGATCAACTCCCGCAAGGAACGCGTCGCGGATTACGTTACCTGGGATTAATCATCCTCTATATTTCGTCGGCCGCGGACCTGTTCATCCATGGACTCGGGCGTGTTGAGATGTCCATCGTCCTCGCTATCCTGTCGATCGTAGGAATTCTGGTGGGTATCCAGTTACGGGTCCGGTCATTCTTGTTCGTGGGATTCACGTTCCTGATTCTGGTCATCAGCGCGAGGGTCTGGCATGCTGCCGTGAACCAACAACAAAGTTGGGTCTGGTGGGCCGTGGTCATTACTCTGGGCGTGATCATCTTGACGGCGTTTGCAGTTTTCGAGAAGCGACGGAACGACGTCCTACGGGTCATTGAAGACCTGAAAAGATGGGAGTGATCGAGCGAACTACGGGTGACGAACGCGAGGGGAACTTGCCTTGTCTGCCCCTGCCTGTGTAAAAATAGAAATAGGTTGTTCTGTGTGCCTCCTACTTCAGACCCAACTTCAATGCTTCCATATACAGGCGACGTTCATGGCATCTGACGACACGAAACCATCTGACAATATTACGTCTTCGGAGAACGTTCCGACAAGTTCGACCGGCGTTACAACGTCTCCAGCTTCGACTGGCGTTTCCGGAGAACCTTCGGGAAAAGCCCTACCTCCGGTGTCTCCTCCTTCGGGGCGGTTCATCGCCCAACTTTTTCTGATTCCAGGAATGATCGTCGCCGTTTTGGTGTTCATCTACCTTCTCGGTTCGTCATTGGTTTCCGAGAGACGCGACCCCGATTATTTTCTCCAAAACCTTGACAGCACGAATCAAGACAAACGTTGGCGTGCCGCTCACGACCTCGCTCAAGTGTTGAAACGACCGGAAAGTATTGAGATGGCGTCAAATCCGGAATTCGCACTCGGGCTGGCCGAACGCCTTTACTCCGAACGGGCAGCCCTCCGAGTCGCTGAGATGAAGATCCTTCAGGATACCGAGGAACTCTCCGACGAAGAGCGAAGGCGCCAACTCAACCAGTTAAGCGCTCGGCGAAAACACATCCTGTTTTTGACGTCCTGTCTGGGCGACTTCACGATTCCCGTCGGAGCCCCGCTGCTTGCCGACATCGCCAAAACTGGCTATGGGTTCGAATCCAAGTTGGATCCGGAAAATCCCGCTTATGAAAGTGACGTGTTGTTGCGAAGACGGGCCGTTTGGGCTCTCGCGAACCTCGGGGCCAACTTGAACCGGTTTCGCGAGAAACTCTCCGAGGAGAAACAACAGCAAGCCATCGAAACTCTCGAAGTGGAGCGGAGCAAGAAGGCAAGCAAACGACAAAAATGGGCGAATCTCGCGTACCGATATTTGAAAGATGACGTCCAATTGAACGTCGATCAAGCCCTCGCCAAGGCCGCCAAATCGGAAGACTTACACCTCCGTAAGCTCGTCGCATTCGCTCTGAATTTTTGGAGAGGAGATGTCGCCGAGGACGCACTCATTAAGCTATCCCGGGACTACGCTACAGATGGTCGCTACATCAAAGTCGAAGAAGCGGATTGATCGGCCGTGAGCCTCTGTTGATGAAACATAAAGGGGTACAACAACGCACACGACAGCCAAAGCGAGGCGAGCCCCGCATACGCCGGTGCCAGGTATGTCAAGTGTGTGTACCCCACGGCAAAATGCACCGCGATCGTCCCGACATACGGGATCGTCCCTGCGACCAACAACGTCCACCACAACCACACATATCCCTGTCGAAATCCCCACAACGATATCAGCAAAGTCACGACTCCCGTCGAAAGCAACATCCCGCCGAACGTTGCCCGATCGTGCGCCACGAGAGGAACCAAGTTGGGGTGTGCCTTCCAAAGTTCCTCCGCCGTCGTGTTCATGAAATCCAAATCCTCCGGCACAAAGACGGTCGTGCTCCCGACGATGCAGATCACCGTTCCCGCCACGATCAACGTACACCCTTGAAGCACGAACAGAAATTGTCCCCACTGGGCCAAATGCCAGCGCCAATCTTCTCGCAAGTTGGGTGGGGCAAGGGCTTGTTGCGTGGGAAGGCGAGAGTACACGGCGAACAACAAAAACTGGAATAGTACGGCTGTGACGAAGGCGTGGAAGGGATCAAAGTAGCCAAACCCAAGGAACAGAAAGAAGCTGAAGAACCCAATGAACGACGACCACAAAATCGCCATTCCCGCCCAGTGAACGCCGCGCCGGACAGCGAACACCGATAAACTCGTGTATATGATTCCCAACCCGAGCATCGTGCCCGCGAGCGTGACACGGTCGTGGGTCATGAACGCCAACAGATTGTCGTTGATGGCGGCGAGTTTCTCGCGAGTCAGTCCCGAGATGGACTCGTCATACGGCAATACAACTTGCGTCCACGCAATGATCATCGCGAGCAGTCCCCCGCCGATCATGCTGATTCCAATGAGGAAAGTCCAGAACCGCATTTGTTGAGTCGTTTGAATACCTTCGGAGG
>CAYYUU010000878.1:0-3889 GCA_964474955.1 uncultured Alcaligenaceae bacterium
CCCTGCTAGGAGACAAACGATGAAACGAGTAACAATACAGTTGGCAGCAATAGCTTTGATGATGGCAGCGACGATTCCGGCGTGGGCACAAAACCCAAATAGCTTTTCGTCTCGGCGAGGCGTTCGCGAAGTGACCGTCCTCTATCGCCTCAACCGAGCCAGGACTCGGGATTTTTCGACTCGCACTGAGGCATTTCGGTTTGCCTCTCGTTTGCGACGATTGGGCTACGTCACACGATTGCGACGCATCGGACGTCAGTACCAGGTTGAATATCGCCAAACTCGCTTCCGTTCGCGAATCTTCCGTGGCCGCAACGCATTGCGAGAAGCACTGAGCTTTCGAGGCCGGTTACGACGATTGGGGTATGAAACACGAATTCGGACTCGCACAACTCCACCGATTGGTGTCCCAAACCCTGGGAACTTTAATCCGCGCCAGCTCGTGGGGCTTTCGGAATCTTCGGCAACCCGATTGGCCCAACGCAATGGGTTCCGCGTCCGGGTCGTCGCACGGGATGGCAGGAACTTCCCTGTCACTCGTGATTTCCGACGCGACCGTGTGAACCTGTCGATTGTCCGAGGCCGCGTGATTCGGGCAACCATCGGATAACTCGTCTTCCGAGTTTGAGTTAGGTGAGCAACGGCCCGCAGAACTCTGAGCAGAACGAGCCGAAGTAAAGCCGCGAGGATTATTCCTGGCGGCTTTTTTCTTTTGGCATTCGCGAGCGGGCACACAGATCAGCAAGAGAAGGAGCAGAAGAGGAACTGAGCGCGGAGTTATGCTTCCGGAAGGCTGCACCGATTGAGGATCCTGCTTGGCTCGGAACTCGTCTTGTCTGTCTGGTCGGAGAGACGGGAAGCCGTCGCTTTTCGTGTGAAAAGAACTTTACGAGAATGAGCCACCGCGGTGGGCGTCTGAGTGTTGCGGGTAAGAAGGTTGTTGCTTGTTTTCGTAGCGAAGGTCCACCTGACTCGGGAAAATGCTCTGGTTCGTGTCGCTTGCCCGACTCTACAACAAACCAACCGCTACAGACACTCGCCAAACGCTCTAGCCGTGTGAGGAGTCGATGTTCGGGAGGCACCTCAGCGGAACAGGATTCCAAACCTGTCGCTTTTCTTCGTAAATGGCGTATTGGACCACGACTGGGGCATGGACACTGATCCAAATTTGCGCTGATTCGACCTCCAAATCTCTCAGTGGTTGCCCGAATTGTGGGTAGATCTGCAGGCGGTGATAGATCTGCTTCACGGCCTCAATGATCTGTTGGCGAACATTCAGGTCGTTCACACGGTTCCCCAGTTCCAACAACTCAGCCCAGACTCGGGCCGAGGAAGAAACTTGATAAGGCTCAGCCATCGGTCGAACCTTTGTTCAGTTCTTAGATAACGGTCCCAAACTCGATACCACCGGTCTCTTCGATCTCAAGAAGCCCTGCCGCAATTTCCTCCTCGGAGAATTGCTTGATCGCCCATTCTTGGGTGGCTTGACTCACTTCAGGCTGCTGGGAGTTGTTGGTAATCGGCAAGGTTTCGAGGACTCCCCACTGGTGGCTTGTTCGTCCATTGGTGTGATGGCCGAAGCTTGAGAATCGATGGTCTGGTCTGGAGTGGATTGGGTCATTCGGATCATCCAACCCGAGCTACCTCCGAGTTCCCTGTTGCTGAGTTTCGTCACCAAAAATTTTCACAACCAAATCAGTTCCCCCAACTTGCAAAGCGTTGAGGATCTTCTTTGAGGTGTCTCCTGAAACTTCCTCTCCGCACAAGGCTTTCTTCGCGGTGGCAAAGTCAACCAGAGCGAGTTCGCTCGAACTGGCTGGAGTTGGCTTTCCACTCTTTTCAACAACCAATTGAGCACGTTTTGTTGCATCGAGAAGGACATTTGGCTTCTGTTTGTTTTCCGACATAGGAAAATAACTCCTGCCTTTGAAGCACCAGTTTTCCCGAATCCGGCGCGTTTTTTTGAGTCTTGGGTTTCGGTGCTGGAAATCACGGGAGTTGGTTCAGTGAAGGGAGGAAGCGCGCTCCGCTCGATTCTATCATACCTGTTTGGTTCGCTCACCTGTTAAAGACTGGCCGCTTCGGTCTTCTTGTCAAAGCTGGGAGGAGAAATCTTAACTTGCTCCGTTTGTGCTGAGCGGGTATTTTCTGCTCGCCATGAGCACCGAGACAACGAAACCATCCCCCCGACCAGCGAAGTTCGTCCCCATCTTGGGGATCATGGTGCTGTTCGTTTGGCATGGCTGGTTGACGGTCTCGCTGTTTGGCGTCGAGCGGCCTATTGAACGCATTCTCGACGATCAGCCTATCGTCACCGGTTCTCATGCTTTGCACCAGTATCACGGGCACTTGGGCGTTCGTTCGATTCTCTCGCGCGGTACAGTGTCGTGTTACGACCCGGCCTTCCAGGCTGGGTATCCGAAGACGCCTGTGTTCGATGACGGTAGCCGACCGGCCGAGTTTTTCTTTCTGCTCTCGACGAAACGATACTGCCCACGAGCCTACAAGTTGGGGTTGGTGATTTTAATCTTGCTCGTACCGTGGGTGTTGATCATTGCTGCCCGAGGAATCCGATTAACTTGGTGGCCGACGTTTTGGTCACTATTGTTTGGGTTGTTGGTGTGGTGGGGAACGCCCGCGCAGGCAGCGTTGCGTTCGGGGAACGTCGACCTATTATTTTCTGGATTGTTTATCGCGGCCCACGTTGGTTGCTTGATCAAGTTTGATCGGTCCCCGAGTTTTTGGGGCTGGACCGGTGTTTGTTTGACGGGGGGGCTTGGGTGGTTCACGCATCCCGTGTTGTTCCCGCTGGTCATCCCCTTGTTCATGATCTATTACTTAAGCGCCGGGGTTCGGCACAGGTCTTTAGGTTGGCACGTCTCCTTGCTTTGTGCACAAGCTGGGGCGTTGGCCATCAATGGGATTTGGTTGTGGGAATGGTTATTGAACTTGTGGATTCGGTCACCTCTGCCTGCGAATCGCCAGCCGATCGTTTTCGACAACTTCGAACAATTCTGGGAAACAAATTTGTGGGGTGGGTGTGCTGACCGTACTCTCGCCTTCATCTTGTATGCGGCGGGGCTTCTGGGTGTCGTGTTGTTCAACCAACGAACGCAACGCGCCACGGCAAGATTGCTCGGTTTTGGGAGTTGTCTCTTTTTGGTGTTGGCCGTTCGAGGTACGAATTGGGAACCACTCGCGGGAGTCGAGACATCTCGTTTGATCGTACCTTCGTTGTGGCTCGCGTCATTGGCTGCCGCGCACGGCTTTCATCAGAGTTACTGGGTGTTTCGCATCTTGGCGAAAAACTTGTATTTTCGGATTGGTGTGTTGATAGTTGTTGGAATCGTGGTTCTTGTCTTCGCCAACACGGAAGTTTCTGCGCTGGCCATTCAAAGTTTGAAAGCGCAGCCCTTCGATACTGGCTTGAACGCCGAACGGCAACGAGTCGTCAAAGTCTTGAAAGAATACACCGATTCCTCGGCAAGAATTCTCTGGGAAGATCAACGAGTTCGAAACGAAAGTTCCGGATGGACTGCCCTGCTCCCTTTGCTGACGCATCGGTTATACATTGGGGGTCTCGATCCGCAAGGTATTATCGAACACTCCCACGCCGGGTTCGTTCGAGGAAATTTGGCTGGAACGCCAATCCCTCAGTGGACGGATGCAGCATTACAGAAATATTGTCGGCGATATAATGTTGGGTGGGTAGTTGTGTGGTCGCCCGCGGCCATCGAGAGGTTCTTGCAGTGGAAAGGTGCGGAATTGTTGACGACGATCCAAGATGGTCGGACTGGTTATCTCTTCCGCATCCGTCGCGCACATGTTTCCTTTACACTTCATGGACTAGCCACTTTCGTGAGCGGGGTTGTACAACGACTGACGTTTA
>CAYYUU010000879.1:0-3885 GCA_964474955.1 uncultured Alcaligenaceae bacterium
ATGCTCCCGGAAGTGTCAAAAAGCGTACACAAAAAACACAAAAATCAGGGCGAGGCATTTTGTGTTTTTTGTGTCCACATTTCCCGCCTCGGATTAGAAAAACGACCTTTCGGGCATAATCGTCGGAATCTCAAAGGCGTACGCAAAACGCGCAAAACCTGATTTAGAGTTTTTTTGTCTTTTGTTTCTTGTTTCATGATTCGTCTTTTCCCGTGCTTTGTGCCAGCTGGCTTCGGTGTTCCTGGAATCGTCTCCAACCCTCATCGGAAATCTCGGTGCTGAATAATTCGATGGAACGAAAAGAAGGTCGCTCTATTGAGATAAATGCCTCGACTCCACCGTCGGTGATGCCGCAGCCACCGCATTTGAGGATTTGCAAATTATGAAGATGCGGCGATTCTAAAAGGGCGATGAATCCTTCGTCGCCGACGCGTTGATTACTCGCAAGCGACAACCAACCAAGCCGGGACATCGATTGCGCCTTGGCAATGCTGATGACCCCCGCCGAGCCAATCTGATTCGAGTTCAAAGATAACCACCTGAGCTGAGAAAAATGCTCCTCCCTGAACGCCTCGGCCCCAATATCTGTGACTGCGTTTGACTCCAGATCCAACAGAGCGAGCCTCTTGAAGTGGTTAGCCTTGGCTAGCGCGGTCATCCCCGTGTCTGAGATGTTACATTGCTTCAGAACCAACGCTCGGACGTGTGTCAGGTGGCTGGCTTCGGCCAAAATGTTCAGCAGGTAATCTCCTCCATCATTTCTGTCGCACCGGATGTATTGGAGTTGCGAGAAATGCTCGTTCCCTGTGAACGCTTGAATCACATTCCGATCGAGGTCTTGAAAACTGTCTCGCTGTCGAATGTAGAGAGAGCTTAACGGAGCCACTTTCCGCACGGCCTGGAAGTGCTTGAACCACCACGGCAACGAGTATCCCCCGATAGCGGTCACGAAGCCTCGCCGATAGGCACACATCCGAGGATGAACGTCGATGCCTTCCTCGGCGAGTTCCGCAACAACGTCGTCAGTCCATGCGAGTCGGTGTTTTTTCAGCAGCGCATCGGATCGTTGAGTAAGCTCGGCATACCCTCTCTCAAATTCCAGCACCGAGTCGAGTTGAAGTTGGATGCGAATGAACTCGGCTCGATCTGGGTCTCCGTTTTCCTCGCACCAGTCGGCGTAGATCAATCGCAACTCGTCGTTGTTGGGATCGGCAAGTATGGCTTTGTACAGATCCTTTTGGGTAGTCATGGACGTTCCCTCGCAATTATGGTAATCCAAGGAAGTATTGTAACGACCAAAACAGCGAAGGCTCCCTTTTCTGGATTCAGAGATTCTTGAACCGTCACGAGAAACTCGATGCCGACTCAACCTGACCTTTACCAATCGATCCTGGATGATCCCCTCAACGACACACCGCGACTTGTTTACGCAGACTGGTGTGAAGAAAACGGGGATGCTGACCGGGCCGAGTTCATTCGGACTCAACTGGACCTCGACTCGGTGCATCCGTTCGATAACCGATATCACGACCTGCAGGACCGAGCCGACGACTTGCTTGCCAGTAATCGGAAGTCGTGGCTTTCAGCGGTCGACTAAGAGTTCTTGGCACGAGTGATCAATCTCGGCGGTACGCTCGCCGAAAGCCGTCCGCCGTTCGTCGAATTTCGTCGCGGGTTCGTTGATTTGATTGGGCAACCACTCGCCTGGTGGGTGGAAAACTTCGACAGGGTCCGTCAGGTTGTCCCAATAACCTCTCTTCGGGACGGAGTAGGTGAGGAGGGAGTGAACGCCAAGACCCTCCAGGCTTTTTGTGAAAACTCACAGTTCTCACAAATTCGTCAGCTTGAATTTCCGAACACTGCTCTCGGTGATGCCCTGGCAGAGGGGTTGGCCTCGGCAAGATATCTCACGAACTTACGCAAGTTGAGGTTAACTGTCCTGGAGATGACCGACGAGGGTTTTGCGGCGATCGTCCAGGCTGAGCAATTTGCTGGTCTCCAATCTCTCTACTTTCATTCCAACAACCTCTCCGACGGAGGAGCCGAAACAGTCGTCAAGCGAGCATTCCGTGGGCTCCAGTCTCTCCACCTCAAAGGTAGGTTCGTGGGCAACGGGACTCCCAGAAAGTTGGCGGAGGGAGAATTCCCTCGGCTCCGTGACCTGGTGTTGGAAGGAGCGGAAATCACGAATGCTGGAATCCGGAAGTTGCTCGACGCGAACTGGTTACCAAACCTGGGGCGGCTTTGGTTGGAGGTCCCGCAACTCTCGGACGACGCATTGGACGCTCTCGTCAAGGACAAACGGTTTTCCGGATTGCGTGCCCTGCATTGTGGGAAGTGCCGCATCTCCCTCGCTTCCTATCAGGCTGTGCTCCAAGCTAAACACTTGTCCCAACTCCAAGATCTTTACTTTACGGGGCTCCCTCTCGGGTTCCACGAGATGGCAGATTTATATCGAGCCTCGCACTTGTCCCAACTCAAGCGGCTCGAATTCGTGGGAGGAAACATCGGGGACAATGCGATGTGGTGGCTCGGAGAATGTTCGCACTTGTCACAGTTACGAATCCTGAATTTGGCAGGTAACAAGATTACCGACGAAGGACTCGTGGCTCTCCTCGAATCGAAACACTTCCCGCGGCTCCGAATCCTGGACTTGCGGTGGAACAAGATTTCCAACAAGGGAGCGTTCGCATTGGCCGCAGCAAAACAGTTTCCGAATTTGCGAAAAGTATTTCTTTTGGACAATGATTCCATAACGAACGCGGGGAGAAAAGCCCTCAAGAAATCCCCGCACTTGGCGAAGGTCGATGTCTTTGTGTAACACTCTATTTGGGGATAGTTGCTGTTCGCTCCGCGAAAAGTTTCCAGACCAAAACATCTTTTCGTTCCGCGAACAGCAACTGTCTCCAAATGCCTGCCGAAAGACGATTTCCTACCCCGCCTTCCGTTGGTTCCACTGTTCCGGTGTCAACAACACTTCTCGCGCGTTACTTCCCCGATAGGGACCCCCGATTCCATCTTCGGCCATGAAGTCGATTAACCTGGCCGCCCTTCCGTACCCAATTCCCAAAGCTCTTTGCAACAGGGACACGCTCCCGCGCCCTTCCCCGACGACGATCTCAATGGCTTGTTCATAGACGGGATCGCGGGCCTTCAAGATTTCGGACAATTCGGAGTTTGTCTGACCACCATCCCCCTGGACCGCCAACATCAGTTCTTCGGAGAACTCCGGCTCGCCCTCGATGGCTTCGACGACGCGAGTGATTTCCTCGTCACTGGCATAGGTCCCTTGCGCCCTCACGACCGAGCTTGTCCCTGGTTGCAGGAACAGCATATCACCTTTTCCGAGGAGCTTTTCCGCGCCCATCTCGTCGAGAACAACTCGACTGTCGGTGCGGCTCGCGACTTGGAAGCAAATGCGTGCGGGCAAGTTCGATTTGATCAAACCGGTGATGACGTCCACGGTCGGTTTCTGGGTCGCGAGGATCAGGTGAATGCCCGCCGCGCGGGACTTCTGGGCGAGCCGGATGATGTGCCCCTCGACCTCCCGTTTCTGGACAGCCATGAGGTCTCCGACTTCGTCGATCACGATGGCGATGTACGGCATCTTTTCGGGGACCTGGTCGACCTCTTCTTCGGACGGATCGACCCTGTCGAGGATGGTCTGGTAGCTCAGGGTGTTGTAGCTCGCGATGCTGCGGACTCGGGCCCGGCTCAGGAGTTCGTAACGTCGCTCCATCTTTTCGACGGCCCAGGCGAGCATTTGCTCGGCCTTCTTCATGTCCGTGACGACGGGGTGCATGAGGTGTGGCAGTTCGGCGAACTGGTTAAGTTCGGTACACTTGGGGTCGATCATCAACATCTTGACCTCGTCCGGACGACGGG
>CAYYUU010000880.1:0-3877 GCA_964474955.1 uncultured Alcaligenaceae bacterium
GGATTGACTCCGGATTATTGGCGACCTCGTCTCGCGGCGACCTCGCGGAACCTCAAAGCGATCCTGCTCGATCAACGCATCGTTGCGGGAGTAGGAAATATCTACGCCGACGAGATTCTGTTCGAAGCGAAACTCCATCCCACTCGGCTCGGCAAAGAAACTTCGCGGCCACAGGTCAAACGGTTGTGCGCCGCTGTCGATATTGTGCTCAACCGCGCGATCGAGAAACGCGGGTCAACTATTCGGAACTACGTCGGCGGTTCGGGTTTGGCAGGCGGATTCCAGGAAGAGTTTTGCGTTTATGGCCGGACCGGGAATCCCTGTGTCCGATGTCAGGCCAAAATCACGCACATGCGTCTCGCCGGTCGGTCGACTCACTTTTGCCCACGGTGTCAGAAACGCAAACGAGCCTCAACCTCGGATAAAGCGGAACGGTGAAACCATATGTCCTACCGGGCCCTCAAACGATTGTTGGGTGAAACCAGTCTCGAACGAAAGTGTCGCTTCCTGTTCGGCGCGTTCACCCTCGTTTTGATCGCGCTGAGTTTCTGGTTCTACGCTCTCCAAACCGAAGGCGTCGCCTACGAACAAGCCCGCACGTCGTGTCGTCTTCTTGTCAACCCCATCGTCGTCAAGCAACACCTCGCGCACTTGCAAGTCAAGGATAAGCCCGGCATGAAAGGCGAATATCTCGCCCGCGCCGGAAAACTTGTCGGCGTCAATGACGGTACGCCCGGTCGCTCGGGATTCGGCGAACTTGGAAATTGTCAATATTACTTGACGAGCGGAAACCGCTTCGACGACGTCTACGAGCGCGATCTCTACAAGGCCTTCAGCCGCAAGGACAATCCGAAGAACGAAGCCGAACGACTCATCAGCGGCGGAAAACCACGCCTCATCTATTACAAGGCCGTGCGGGCCAGCGGCGATTGTCTGAAGTGCCACAATCAAATCGCCAAGGAGAAAAACCAGGAACCGTTCGATGAAGGCGATCTCATGGCGATCGTAAAAATCGAGATGAAGACCGACGCCATCGTCACCGCCGTTCACGTCAACCGAGCATTCTTGATTTCCATTGCCCTCGCTACGGCCCTCTTGATCATGGCCGGAAGTTGGATCATCGTTCGCTATGTCATTGTGAAACCGGTCAAACACCTAAAGGACGTGAGCGACGCTATTTCGGCGGGCGAGTTGAACGTCCGCAGCGAAATCCAAACGGGCGACGAGTTCGAAGACCTCAGCCACGCCTTTAACCGGATGTTGCGAAACCTCGTGAGCATGCAAGATCGATGGCGGAAGGTCAACGCCGACCTGGACCGAAAAGTCGATGAACTCGCCCAGGCGAACCTGGCCCTTTACGAATCGAATCGGCTCAAGGGCGATTTTCTCACGACCATGAGCCACGAGTTGCGGACACCGCTCAACAGTATTCTCGGTTTTAGCGAAGTGTTGCTCTCTCGCTACGAACTCAACGAAAAACAACAACGATGGGTCCGCAACATCCAAACGAGTGGCGAAAGATTGTTGGCGCTGATCAACGACATCCTTGATTTGGCCAAGACCGAAGCCGGCAAGATGGAATTGCGAATCGAAGAATTCAGCATCCACGACATCGGCGAGAGCATGCTCACGATGTTCCGACAGATGGCCGAGAAAAAGAACATCGATTTGCGAAGTCAAATCAGCCCAACGTTACCGGTGCTGCGACAAGACGGCACGAAGCTCCAACACATCTTGCAGAACTTGTTGTCGAATGCCCTCAAGTTCACGCCCGAAGGTGGTCGCGTGTTGCTCAAGGCCGAAGCCGACAAACGGGAACTCGTTCTAACGGTCAGCGACACCGGAGTCGGCATCGCGAAAGACGAGCAAGAACTTGTGTTCGAGAAGTTTCGACAAGCCGGGAATCCGCTCACTCGCGAACAAGATGGGACGGGGCTCGGACTCTCGATCGTCCGGGAATTGACAAAACTTCTCGGTGGCGACGTGACGCTCGAAAGCGAACTGGGCCGCGGGAGCACGTTTACCGTCCGCATCCCCTTGCGATTGAGTGAGGAATCTCGCCTTGAGTTTGACTTGGTAGGCGATGGTATGAATTTTTCCAAGGGCGAATGGCTCGAGGGCGAGCAATATGGTCAGTTTCCGACGCCCTCGCACCGCACGAAGCTCGAAGCTCCGACGAAAACACGTTTGGACGTGCCGAAAGAGTCGTGAGGACGGTGGGATCAATACGAGTCGGATTTCGGAGAGTATCGCTTTTCGCTTCGCGAAAGGACGCAGAAGACAGGAGTTCTTTCGCGGAGCGAAAAGCGACTTTACGATCAACGCAACAACCTTTTCCCCAGACGGGGTTTAGTTTTCCCTTCGGTTGGTTCACGTTGCCGCACCCCTCGACGAATCTCGTCTCGCTTCTTCACTCCAGGGGAATCGAGAGGTAGCGATTCGGAAGCGTCAAGGGTGATCTCGACCCGTGTCGCATTTTGGCAATGGGTGTGCGGATCGTGCGTCGGATTGGATCGTTCTTGGTTGGAAATTCTAATGGTCTGCGCCTCAAAGAAAGCCGTCGACGCTTTGGTGATGATTTTTGGGTTGGGCCTTGGACAGGTTGGAAACCTGCCCAAGGTAGGAACAGACATTCTGCCTGTTCTACGGACAAAACAGAGGGACAGGTTGAAAACTTGCCACCCGAAAAATCCATTCCCAAATCGGAACAGCATAATCACTTCGCCTGACTAAAAATCGTTCCCTTTCTGCGGCACGGGTGGCCCACCTGGATTCGTCGCTTGCTCGATCAAGTCGGCATAGAACCGAATCATCCCAAAGTTTGCTCGAACCTTGAGTTCCAGGTGTTCGCCCGCGCTGAGACCGTAGCTGATTTTGGCAGATTTCGCGGAATTTTTCAGGAGCTTGCTGAACGGGTCCTCGAGTCCCGGGTTTGCGGCTTGCGGCATGAACAACCTCATGCTGGCAACGTCAATTTCCGAGAGGAATATTGGTGCTGGCCCTGGTTTGGCCATCGCCAGCTTTTTCATGGTTCCCTTCCCGGTCCCGCCGAGAACGGCCACGATGGCGTCGTCTCGGACGCCGACCAACAGTGGTCCTTTGCCGAAGGGTAGAAATCCTGGAGCAGGGGCTTGTCCACCGCCAAGGGCCTGCAAATCCACCTTGTGGACGTTCATGTTTCCCACTTTGAAGGCGTCGAGTGCGATCATGTTTTGGGCTTGCGCGGGCAGCAGTTTTCGGGCCTTCTTGAAGGCTGCCTCGATCTTCTTGCCTTGTGTGACCCCGACTCCGTAGACGACGCTGATCTTTTTGTCCTTGGTCGATTCCATCGTCATGATGAGATCGAGATGTCCTTTTCGGAACGTTGGGCCAAGGGTCTTCATGATGGCCTGGACGGCCTTGCCTTGTTCGTCCGTCTTCGTCTCGGCCACCATCGTGTCCGTCCACAACTGGAGCAGCGGGTCCATGTGTTTTCGGAGTTCCGCAGGAAATTGGAAATTGAAGGCGTAGCGAAACGCCGACTTCGTTCCCACGTTGCCAAAGGCGCTCTTGACGCTTCCATAAGCTGCGAGCGTTTTGGCCAATTTCGAACCCTTCTTGGGGTTTGCCCGGACGGCAATGTAGATGTCTTTCGCACGTCGGTTCACGTCGACAACGAGCGAAACGTTATCCATCCCTTCGAAAAAGTCGGCGACTTGCTTTTTTGTGTACTTCTCCAGTGCCTTCATGAATGGTTTTGCGGCAGGAAGAGTCGGGTTGTTGAAGGCTTGGGCGAGCCCGAGGGCGGCTTCGTCTTTAATCGTCTTTATGTCGTTTTTGGGCAGTCGGTTGCAATAAACCGTTCCCCAGTTCAAGGGTTTCATGTTGGTGGTGTTGT
>CAYYUU010000881.1:0-3868 GCA_964474955.1 uncultured Alcaligenaceae bacterium
GCCCGTCGGCGGTTTCACTGAGCCAGATGTTCGAAGGATTGAGGTCGCGGCGTATGAGTCCGGCTTTGAGCGCCGTGCTCAGCCCTTTATTGATCTGACGGCCCAGCGAGATCGTTTCCTGGACCGAGAGCCGTTGGTCTCGCTTCAATCGATCTTCGAGGGTTTCCCCCGACAACAACGGCATGATCAAATAAGGGATGCCATTGTGTTGGTCGATGTGGTAGACGGTGACGATGTGTTGGTGTTCGAGTTTCGCCGCAATCTTCGCTTCCCGCATAAATCGTTCGCGGGCCTCGGGCCGCACGGCCACTTCGGGCCGCATCATCTTGATGGCCACGTCTCGCTCGAGTTGCGTCTCGATGGCGTGATAAACCAAACCCATCCCGCCAGTACCGAGCAGTTTCCGAATCTCAAAACCGGGGATGTCGGGAGCCGGGGTGTGCTCTTCTTGATTGTCGGACGATTCGGGAGAGACCACCGTTTTGGAGACGGGGAAGAGTTCGTTGACGATGGGAAGATACGGCAAGAACCGGCGTTCGTATTCGTTGGGGTCGACGTGTTGTCCGCGTTGTCGGCGCAGTTGAATTTCCGCGGCCAACAACTTGCGGAACAATTCGTCTCGCGAGTAGTCCTCCACGCGCCCGAGATAATCTTCGATCAGGCATTTGTCTCCGTCGTGCCAGTTCTCGCAGAATTCAGCACAAAGGGCGTCGAGGTTGTCGCCTTGTGTGTCCCGCATGGAGTCACTCGTTGTTTGTTGGTCGTTTTGTGGTCGCAGCTGCATGACTCACAAAACTCCACTCAAGGATGGTTCTTCGGGCAAGCATTTTCCGACCAGTTGATTATAAAACGAATTGGCCGTCAGGGGAAATTGAGACAAACGAGCAACCAAGAAGCACGTTTTGTTTGTTGCTTTTCGCTCTGCGAAAAGGTGTTTTGTTGAGTTTGGGATAGTTGCCTTTCACTGGGGCAGTCGGAGAGTGTCCCAGCGAAAGGACGCCAAAGACAATGCGTTCTTGTGTGGGGAACGCGAAATCCATAGAACGCATCTCGTTTGGGGAGGTCGGATTGGTTTGGAACTTTCCGGTTTCCAACAGGCAGGATCGCTGTTGGTGGTGGGGCCAACATAGGTCCGAGCTACCCTCCGAAGTTCCCAACCGCTGGCTCTGGCGAACTCCCAAATTCGAGCCGGGGACCGGAAATTCGGTACACAAAAATCACAAAAATGTCATGTTGGGGATTTTTGTGTTTTTTGTGTGCGCATTTTCCACCTCCCACTGGAAAAACGACCTTCCGAAAATGCGAGTCGAACTCTCAAAACTCATACACAAAAAACACAAAAATACCTCACCCTGATTTTTGTGATTTTTGTGTACGTGTTTTGGACCTCCCGCTCGAAAAACGACCTTTCGAAAATGCTCCCTGAAGGGTCAAATTGCGCACACAAAAAACACAAAAATCCGATGTGGGGTATTTTTGCGCTTTTTGTGTGCGCTTTTGCCGCCTCGGATTTGAAACAACACAAAGGCGTTCTTTCGCTCCGCGAAAGACGACACTAAAAAAACACAACTCCAAACACAAAAGCCAAACATCTTTTCGTGGAGCGAAAAGCAACTTTCCAAAACATCAACACACGACACCACTTGATCCGTCCGCCAAAAAATCGTGCCACCCTATTCCGACGACTTGAGCTGCCCGTTCTATCAATAGCTTTTCTTTTTCTTCCTTCGCTTGAGACTTTTTCGTTCCCTCAACTCTCAACTCTCAACCAATCTTGATCGACGTGCCTTTGACCTCCACTCCGCTCGCCGAGAGACTGACCGTAGAGCCGCCCACTTTGATATCGATTCCTTTACCTCCTTCGATCGTGATCGAGCCCGCACTGACCTTCAGCGTGTAATTCCCTTGTTTGATGGTCACTTCCGTGTTGCCCGTGACAGTGATTGTTTGTTTGCCCTCGACAGTGAGTGTGTCGTCGGTCTTGATCTTGGTTTCCCGGCTGCCTTTTTTGATCTCGAGTTTTTCGTTGCCTTCCTCGATCGTTTCGGTCCGGTCTTTCCAAATCGTGATGGTCTGGCTTCCCTCCTCGGCGTCCTTGCTTCCGACCGTCAGCGCGTCGTTGTTCTCGACGACTCGGTTAAAATCTTTCTGGGCGTGGAAATAGATGACCTCTTTGTCCTTCTTGTCTTCGAACGTCAACGCGTTGAAATCCTTGTCCGTCCCCTGAATCGAGCTGCGTCTCCGCATTCCGCTCTGTGTCATGTCGTCGGGATGTTTATAGGGGGGCATTTGGTCAGCGTTGTAAACGCTCCCGACGATGATCGGAGCATCTGGGTCGCCTTCGAGAAACGCCACGATGACTTCTTGACCGATCCGCGGAATTTGCATCGCGCCCCAAAGTTTGCCCGCCCATGCCTGGCCGACGCGAATCCAACACGAGCTATTCGCGTCCTTCTTGCCTTCGCGATCCCAGTAGAATTGGACCTTCACGCGGCCGTATTTGTCGGTGAAAATTTCCTGTCCCTTTGGGCCCACGACGAAAGCCGTTTGGGTGCCCTTGACGAATGGTTTGGGCGGCTTTTGCAGAGGCCGGAACGTCACGTCCGACGGAATACACTCGAACGTTGCGGTGTAGGAAAGCTCCATCTTCCCACCGATCGTGTACGAGCCCCTGAGACTTGCTTCTTGCTTGACCGAAGTGAGGATGTAATCCCCGTCGGCGTCGACGTGATTTTGGAACGTGAATTTATGGCCGCTGATGAGGTGCCGACAATCGCTATAACCGCTCGCGACGACGGCCCCGACGAGTTCTTGTTCGAGGCGGATTTTGGCCGTTCGCTTGTTGTCTTCGAAGATCTTCTGGAGCCGGTTCGCGTCGTCGGCTCCGCCCGGCTTCACGCCGTCAAACCGATTCGCGTAACCACCGGGAAAATCGTATAACTCGTACTTCTCGACGTCGCCGACTTTGAGCTTGTGTGAGCTTTTGCCGATTTTTACTTCTTTCTTGATCGTCTCTTCGACTTCCAGATTCTTCTCCGGTAGCTCGAAGTTCCGGTCCCACATGCTGATCTTCCCGGAACGAATTTCCTGAACTTTCTCCCAAACGTAGATTCGATGGTCGCCGCTTTCTTCGTACTGAATTTTCTTGAACTCGGGCAAATCCGGATGACTTTGCGAAGTGTCACAAACGATCATCTCGTGTTCTTTTTCGGTGTGTTTGAAGAAGTAGTAGATGCCCTCTTCTTCCATCAACCGACTGGCGAACGCAAAATCCGATTCGCGATACTGAACACAATAATCCCGCGGTTCGTATTTCTCTTTAATCTCCCACTTCACCTTAATCCCTTCGAGCACTTCCTTCAGAATGTCCGGCACAGATTTTTGTTGAAAAATGCGGCTTCGGACATTTCGGCGAAATAGCCAGAACTGGGGGACGATGGTTGCCCGATACCGAGTGAAGGTTGCGTCCTTTTGGGCCGAAGATTCCTCAATCCCCTGGACCAACCGAACGATGATGCCCGTGAGGTACCGCTTTTTCCCTTGTGGCAAATCGATCGTGATTCTGGCCATGCCGCCAAGGAGCTTGTCGAATTTCACCTCCTTGGGGTCCTCCGCCAGCATCGACAAGGTGTAGACGTATGGCTCCGAGATTCGTTCCTGGCCCTCGAAGGACTCCAAAAGCAACGTGTCGAGTTTGAGCGGAGTCTCGACTTTGATGGGGCGATTTTTTTGGGTGTGCGTCGTAGCCATGATTTCAAACCAGGGAACAAGGAATAGTGGAAAGGGTTGAGGGTTGAGGGTTGAGAGTTGTTTTGGAACCGCGGAGCGGTGACAGATTGTAGCCGTGGCCGTGAGGCCGCGGGGGGTG
>CAYYUU010000882.1:0-3834 GCA_964474955.1 uncultured Alcaligenaceae bacterium
ACTTTCCCTTTGTCCACGCCATCAATCACCTGGAAGGTGACCTTTGCCATCAGCAATTCCTCACTATAATCGCACCCGTGAGTTTGTCGGAAAGCGACCGGGAAGGCCGTTCCGCAACACTCAAATGTCGGGATGAATTTTACAGACTGTTGAAGTAGATGTACGGATCGCTCCGTGCGAATTCAAGATTGGGCAGCTTCTCTAGTCCATTGTGTTGTCCCAAATGGAAGTTGTCAATTCCCCAGTGACAGGATGGCAACTGGGGAGATGGCGAAACCACGTGACCTGTCGTTTCGCAAATTGCCGAGTTCGGGTTTGAATTGTTGTGACCGTTTCGGCCAAAGTCAACTCCCCCTGTAGGTGTTCAATCACTTCCTTGTAGCCCAAAGCCTGACTGGCTTCGCGACTGAATGGTTGCGGAAGTTGGAGCAACCTTTCCACTTCGTCAACCAATCCGGCCTGAAACATTTGTTCGACGCGTAAGTTGATTCGCTCATACAGTTCTTCTCGCGGAAGATCGATCCAAACGCACTTCGGTCCGGGTGGGCGTTCGGTTGCCCATTCCTGTTGCCAATCGCTCAAGGGCTTTCCTGTCATTTCGTACACTTCGAGTGCGCGTATCACACGCCGAAGATCATTCGGATGGAGCTTTGCTCCTAGTGTTGGATCGACCACTTGCAAACGTTGGTGAAGGACGTCCTTCCCGAGTTCTTCGGCTTCGATTTCCAACCGTTGGCGAATTTCCTCATTCGCGGGAGGTCCATCAAACAGTCCGCTAATCATGGCTTTGAGATACAGGGCCGTTCCGCCGACGAACAACGCTTTTTTTCCCCGGGCTTCGATTTCGCGACAAGTCTCGGCAGCTCGGTCGAGCCACCACGCGACAGAAGCCGATTCCCAAGGATCTAACACGTCGATAAGATGATGGGGAATCGTTTGGCGTTCTTCGAGGGTTGGTTTGGCAGTCCCAATATCCATGCCGCGGTAGATCGTCATCGAATCAACCGAGATGATCTCTGCGTTCAGCTCTGTTGCTAAATGTAGGGCCGCACGAGATTTGCCACATCCCGTTGGACCAGTGAGAATCAATACGTTTTGGAAAACTTCAGGGTTTGCCATAACACTATTTATTATATCCAAACGTACACCAAAAGAAAATGCAGAGACGACCAATGGCTCACTTTCAGACGTCCAGTGAATTCAACGTCGCGTGTTCCACGTTATTTGAGTTGCTCGTTCAACCTTCTCAGTTGGAACGGATCTCTCCGCAGGACGTGAACCTTTGCCTTGTGTCTGGACCGCGACGAATGGAGCTTGGTTCGGTTGTCACGTGGAAGGCTAAGCGGAGTGGCATTGCTCAACAAATGACAGTTGAGGTGGTTGAGTTCGAAGTAAATCAGGTTGTTGTGATCAAGCAACAGAAGGGGCCGTTTCGGAAATGGGTTCATCGCCAAGAATTGCATGAGAGTGATGATGGGATTGTTCTGAAAGATGAAATCGAGTTTGAACCGCCGGGGGGATTGCTCGGGTTAGTCGTCACCGAAGATTGGGTGAGGGATGACCTGAAGAAAAACTTTGCGTTTCGGAATGAGAAGTTGCGTGACATTTTGGTTTGACGATTTGAGATGTGAGAACCCTTCTTCCCTCCTGATCACCAAACGGAACTATCATGACTGTCTACTTCGTGTACCGCGGCGCCTCTGCTGGGCTGACTGGAAAGCATATCAAAACGCTCGAATTTCCATCCTTGTTGGAATGGTTTCAGCAGCACTGGAAAGAATTCTTCGCGAATCCAGAGGTGAGTTCCGAGAAGCTTCTTGGGATCAAGATAGAAGGACTCCACGATCCGCGGGAATGGGAACCGGAGTTCTGGGAGCGTTTTGACCCCAAGAGCTTGAACGAGGTCGGCGAACTCCTCGATTGTTGTGGAGTGCAGGGGTGGTTGGACGCGAGCAATCATATGCTCCAGTTCATTCCTGATTCGGAGCCGCAGTGCATTTGCTATTTCTTCGACGACGAGTACTTCGCGGAGAATCCACGGCCTCATTTTCTTTTGTACTCAAACCTCTACTTGCCTGATGGGGACGGACCTGGTGGATGGAAGCCGGAAAGCCATTTCAATGAACTGGCACATGTGAGGGGTGATCAACCTGGGCAAACTTACCTGGTGGACTTGTCTCAGGGGGAGATGTACTGGGTTTATGGGCTGGAAGAACACCCGACTGTGTACCGGCTCGAAGGTCTTCGAATTTCAGACCTTGCACGTTTTTTACTCCAGAAGGAGCTGCCCTCGGAGAAAGGTCCCTACCAAGCGCTTCGGTATTTCCAACAACCTCTCCGGAACAGTTTGGAAAACGACCCGGAGGACGAACTTGGATTTGGACCATTAATCCGGAAGGAACCGGAGAACGAAGCGCACTGGCAGATTTATTCTGATTGGCTTCAAGAACACGGAAAACGACCCGTCGAATATCATTTGTTAGAACGAGCAGTCATCTCCGCTCGCGGAAGTAAACCACCCGGACCACGAGACCTCGTTTTCGTGGGGGACCATGTGATCCACGTCTACGCTACCAATCAGGAGGGAGATCAAGCCGTCTGGGTACTCTTCGATGATGTTTGGGCCTCAGCACATTCTGAGTTGGCCAATTCTCTCGTGAAGTATGCCAGTTGGTGGGATATTCTCTGAAGCCGCGACTTTGTCAATCCTTGGAAACTCTCATGACCGTCTATTTTGTCTATCGCTGTCCTTACATTGGCAAGACTTGCAAGCATATCAAGACGTTCCCGGATGCGACAGTGTTGGACTGGTTTCGTCGCCACTGGAAGGCCCTTCACGAAGGGCCTTCCGAATGGGCCGACGAATTGGTTGGAGTGGATGTCTACAGTTTTGGCCATCTGAACCGAAAGGACATCTACGAAGACGCGGAGACGCCTCCGCTGCCGACGACCATCGAAGACGCAGCAGCGGCTCTGCAAAGCTGCTATCAGAATGCGATCTATTGGGAAGAACACGCCATCCAAGTTGAGACGGACGATGACGAACTCGACATGGCCTATTATTTTCTCGACGACGTGTTCTGCGAGGAACATCCAGAACTCACATCGTTCTTGCTGTATTCCGAGCAATTCCTTCCGGATAGAGCTGGACCGGGAGGATGGAAACCGGATGCATCCATTCGTCAAAGGATCCTTGACCAAAGAGGTCCAGCGAATGGTGTTGGACGTACTTATATGGTGGAGATTGATCTTCATCAGGTCGAAGCTCTCGAAGACATCGATTGTGATTCGGTCTATGTATTGGAGAACATGCGCATTCCGGACATCGCTCGGTTTATACTGCGGGAAGATTTTGGGGAACATCCAGAACCTTATCACATGTGCTATCTCCAAGAGACACTGAGAACACATGCAGAACTCGATCCCCATGACGAAAAGGGCTTTCTCAAATTAATTCGAACAGAAACGGAGAACGATGGTCATTGGGGAATCTATTCCGACTGGCTCCAGGAGCATGGAAAACGACCCGTCGAATATTATTTGTTAGAGCGAGGATTGCAACTAATCGATTGCACAAACGGAAAACCTACAATTCCGAATGAAGTGTTCGTTGGGGATCACATCTTCCATTTGTATTTACATCAGGGGCAGAACGACTTCGAACAGTGGATTGTGTTTGATGACGTCTGGGCCTCGGCACATCCAAACTTGGCGCATTCGCTCGTGAAGTTCACGACGCATTGGGATGTGTTGTCGACGGGAAAAGAAACAAGGTGGGAGTAATCAGTAGTTTCTTGGAAAATCGTTATTTCCGATGGTTTACGTATTTCTACG
>CAYYUU010000883.1:0-3827 GCA_964474955.1 uncultured Alcaligenaceae bacterium
TTTCGAGCTTCGTCGGTTCTTCCTGCTTCTTCGTCGTTTTTAGCCGCAAGCCGCTGCCCTGTTTGGTCACCAACAACGGCAGACCAGTGGTTTTGTCGATCGTTGTCTCGTAGCCGGTGTTGTTCGACCGGACGATTGTCTGGAGTGGCAATGGTTGAGTGTAATGGAGGAACGTTTGGAGTTCGTTCTCTTCGACACGCGAGAGTTCGCGGCACCGATACGTCCATCCACCGGTCGTGTTTTGTCCGGCGATCAACCGGCACGCCATCTTCCGAATTAACGGCGAGTCCCGCTTGTCACCCAGGCGATCGAGAAACAATATCGCGAGTGACAGTTCATACGTCATCATGTTCTTATGCGACTGGATGCGAATATAGCGGGCGGCTTTGTGGATGGCCGGATCGTCCTTCGGCACTCCACATTCCAGAAGCGTCAGGGCTGGCAACGCGGTCGAGCCGAGCGGTCGATTGCGGTATTTGGTCGTCCACGTCCCATCTTCGTTTTGTCGACTTTTCAGATACTTCACGCCGCGATCGATGGCAGCGTTGACTCGCTCCTGGACTTCGGGAGGCAGGGCCGCTCGCGCGCCGTTGGCGTCTTTCCCGTCGAGCATAATTTTCCGGATTTTCTTCTTCGGCGTACTCTTGTCGGGTTCGAGAGCCGGCAAACTCACCTTCGGCGGCGAAACCACCTTGGAATCTGTTGTCCTCTTCGGAATCGGACGAAACGCAAGAGGAACTTCCTTCGTTTCTTTGGCGGCTTCTTTCAATCGAGCGAAGTCCGCGGCTTTCGTTTTTTCGACGGCCTTGGGTTCTTCGCCAAACTTGGATTCCTCCTCTCGGAGTTCCTCAAGTGGTTTTGGAGTTGGTTGCGGTTGGGGTGTCGGTTCCGGTTTCTTCTCGGCGACTTCGGTTGGTGGCGCTTTGGGTGCCGGAGCCACGACTCCGCGAAGTGCGATGGCCGCAAGACCACCTCCCACGAAAAGCAAGACGAGTACGACCGCGATCGCGATGGCCAACCTGGATGTTCCTTCTTTCGGAGAAGGTGGCGCGTTGTCGACGACAGGAGGCAACGGAACCGGCGCCGTTCCGGGAGCAACACCAACGGCGACGGGCCTTGAGGCGGGTCTGGATTTCGTCTTGGGCTTCGCGAGGACGCCATGAACGGCGGGTAGATCGGTATTGGTGGCCCGAGGAACGGCAGTCAACTGGTCGGTCGATTTCGCAGCTGTTTGACGTTTTTTTGGGGAAACCGGAACGCCGGGCTTCGGCCCACGACGATTCGCCGGTGGTCGAGGCGGTCCGGCCTGGAATATATAGTTGCAACGCGGACACCGAACCTTCTGGCCGAGTGCGCCAGCACTAAGCGTCAAAGCAGAGCCACACTTGGGACAGGGGATGGGAGCTGTCTGCATGCGTGCTGCACCGTTTGTAAAACCTGGGAGATTGGGAAGGCCAGATGGAAAGGCCGAGAATATTTGGTTCGGTTTTGGCCTGCTCTCCAAAGAATGCAGACCGGAGATTGCCCGACCTAACAATCGGGCAACACTCCTGCTTCTTCGTAATCGCACCATGTTTTTACACTGTACCACATCTATCCGCGGAGTGATCCCGGCATTTTTCCTTTTCGGCTGGGAAATTCTACGTCGGGATATTGTGGAAGAACAGTACGCTTGGTCTTGTTTTCGGCTCCGAACGGATGCATCCATTCGGAGCCAGAAAGGAAACACGCCGAACCAAACTAATCCGGCTTGGGTCGAAATTCTCGGATGGTCAGTTCGAATGGACCACGTCCACGATTTTGATAGGACGTTGCCACGATCTGGTACGTCCCCGTCTTCTTGGGCCGGAAGACGATTCGCGAGTTGAGATTGTTCTTGGCGATGTCGTCGTTCTTGGCCACCTCTTTTCCGTTGGCGTCGCGGAGCCGAAGGTACGTATCGAACCGTTTGCTCCGCATCTCGATGACATACGTGCGGCCTGCCTTCATCTGTTGCGGCTTCGTCATTTCGACGCCTTTGAGTATCCCTTTTGACGACGTCTCGGTGAACATTTTCTTGGCCTCTTGCTCCAGGGCCTTGACGTCCGCCCACAATTGGGCCCAGTCATTTCGCTCGTCTTTGGGCAGTTTGGCCAGAGCTTCTTTGCCGCGAATGCCGCTGAAAGCAGATTCACTTTCCCAACGGCGCATTCGGGAAACAAGGCTCAAAGAAAACACGGGATCATTCTCGAGTTCTTTCTGGTATGCCTTCATGGCGTCGCGAAGCCACCCCAACGCTTGTTGGCGAAGACGCATGAGGTCCTTGGGCTCGAGTTTCTTGCCATCGATCCCCTTGCCATCCGCGGCCAGGGCCGCAGCTCGGGCCGCGCTGTAGCAGAACTTGCGTTTCATGTCCTCGGCCGCCTCCGTCGGAATCTGCTTGAACACGCTGGCATAGAGCCCGACGGCGTCGCGATAGCGTTTCTTGTACCGACTGCACAGGATGGCCAGGGCGAGTCGGTCTTTACTCGACGCTTTTCGTGTTCCGGCCAGAACGGGGAGGAGTTCCTTTTCCTTGGCCAACCAAAATTGGCACTGCTGCAACTGCTTTTTGACCGTTTGCCTCCAGGGATGATTTGCCGGGACAAGTTCTCCGGCTTTCTGAAACGAAGGGATGGCTTCGAGGAATTTTCCCTGGTTGAAAAGAGCATGCCCGAGCAAAAGCCGAGGGTTCGGGAATTTTGAGTTTACTCGGATCGCTTTTTTCAAGGGATCGACGGCCTCCTCCCATTTCTTCAATTCCACCAGACAGATGCCCCAGTGAGTGTAGGCGACGACGTCGGTCGGATCGAGACTTGTGGCTTTTTCGAACTTGCGAATCGCCTCTTCGTGCTTGTCCAGGACCAGAAGAGCATTTCCCCAGTCGGTGTAGGCCGGAGCAAACTTGGGATTGATCGTGATGGCTTTGTTGTATTTGGCCAACGCCTCGTTCACCTTCCGCATGGCAAACAGCGCCTTGCCCCACTCCGTGTATGCCGCGGCGTCCTTGGGCCTGATGTCTATCACTTTTTTGAATTTTTCGATCGCGTCTGGAAGCTTCTTTAGGCGCGTGAGAGCAACGCCACAGGCCCTGTATGCGTCCGCAAACCTTGGGTTGAGCGAAGTAGCTTTGTTGAACTTGAGGACGGCCTCTGGGTACCTCCGCAACGCCATCAGAGCGTCGCCCCAGTTGGCGAACGCGAGAGCGAATTTGTCGTTGATTTCGGTGGCCTGTTGAAACTTGTCAATCGCTTCTCTGGGGTTTCTCAGTCGAAGCAAGGCCATGCCCCAAAGATGGTAGGCACCCGCCGCTTTCGAATCGATCTTTGTCGCCCGTGCAAACTTCTGGATCGCCTCCTCGTAGTTCTTCTGCGAGAACAGGATCTCGCCCCATCTTGTGTAGGCGGCCCCAAGGGGCGGTTTGGCTTTCGCGGCGTTTTTGTACTTCTCGATGGCCTCCTCGTCTTTCTTCTGGGCCCGCAACGCATTGCCCCAGTGGTAGAACGCTTTCGCATCGTTCGGATCGATGTCGGTGGCGATTTTGAGTTTGGCGATGCCCTCCGGATATTTTTTCATGATGACCAGGGCGGCACCCCAGTTGCCGAAAGCGCGAGCGTATTTGTCCTTGAGTTCGGTGGCCTTTTTGAGCTTGGCGAGGGAGTCTTCGGGTTTCCCACGACGAATCAAATCCGTCCCCCAACCATAGTACGCCTCCGCAAACTTAGAATCGATTTTGGCGGCCATTTTGTACTGTTCAATAGCCTTCTGATATTCCTCGAGATTATCCAGAGCTTGGACCCAGTGATAGT
>CAYYUU010000884.1:0-3823 GCA_964474955.1 uncultured Alcaligenaceae bacterium
GAGGATTCCGTCCGTTTCTTCTTCACCGGATTGGGGGAATCTCCTGCCCTTCGTCCGTCGGTATTTGACCGTTCGCCAACAAGCAGACACTCCGAGCCAAACCCAGGAAGCCACCTGGAAGGAATTCTATGACGTCTGCGACGTTCGCATCCGGCGATTCGCGGGCGCTTGTAAAGTTTCTGGCGAGGAACTCGTTGATTGTGTGCAGGAAGTTTGGCGAGAACTTCTCGTCCGACTTCCAGACTTTGACTTGAATCCAGAACGAGGGAGGTTCGAGAGCTGGCTGTTCGCGATCGTCCGCAGCAAGGCCGCCAACATTCATCTCAGTCGACAGCGCTTTCCATGTCTGACGCGCGAACAAGTGCGACTGTTGCCAGCGCCTCCACCCGAGCCCTGTCTCGACGCCGACGAGCGAATGGCCTTGCGGCTATGCTGGGAGCGTTTGCGTAAACGATTGTCCCACCAAACGTTCGAAGTCGTTCGGCTCAGGCTCATCGAAGAAAAGCCCGTCGCCGAGGTGTCCAAACAACTCAATCTTTCCCGAGAGCAAGTTT
The DNA here is from genome assembly GCA_964474955.1 of uncultured Alcaligenaceae bacterium. Taxonomy (GTDB): domain Bacteria; phylum Planctomycetota; class Planctomycetia; order Gemmatales; family Gemmataceae; genus CAYRFQ01. The sequence continues at coordinate 555 of CAYYUU010000884.1, forward strand.
GGTATCGGTTCCATCGCGGCAAGCGAGAGTTGACCGAGATGGCCGAAGATTTCAACGCGAAGGAGGACAACAGCGGATCCAACAGAAGTTCGGAAAAAATGGTCGATTCCGCGCAAGGCAAAGACCACCACTCGGTATCACAATTCAGAGAGAAAACTTTACACTGCTAGGCCAGAAGGTCAACAAGGAGGTCTTCGGACAAATCCGCTCCACCTTGTTGGCGATTGCCGACCCAAGAAGATCGGCTTTCTCCGATCAATGAATTCCGAAACTCACATTCCCGATCCTGCTTTCTGGTCCGCCTGGCAACTCTGCCAGCGAACCGAAGGCTCCAGACGCCACACATGAAAGAGAGGTGCGTCTTGTTCCGCTTTGCGTTCATCCTGACCCTTGCGTTCGGTCCTTGCTGTCTCGCTGGCGAGCCCGACCCGAAGATGATTTCAATCACGATCTCTCCCCAAGCCATGTCGAAAGCGGCGTCGGCGAAGAAGTTCTACCTGGCCCCGGAACTGGCCGTGGCCCAAAAGACAAACTGCTCTGTCCTCGGTTTCAGCCACACCGGTTGCGTCGTGCTTCGCCTCGACAAACAGAAAAAGGGCCGAGTCGCCGAAGTCCAGGACGTCCAAGGCATTCAGGACGTTTCGAAAAAACCTACTCGTCCCATGGAGTTGATCGTCGGGTACAAGCCCGGTCAAAAAGAGGCCGTTCGCAAGGCCCTTCAGAAGGCGGGCTTCAGCCTGCCCAAGGTGCGACAGCCTCGCTCGAAAAGTTCCGCGTTCTTCGTTGCCGTTCCTGGCAATAAGGCCAACAACGCCATCTCGCCCCAAATGCTCCAGACACTCGGCAAGCAAGCTCGGATGGCTGGAGCCACGTCGGCAACCCCGAACTATCCCTTGCGTATTCCCGAACGTGACAGGCCGCGACGTCTCCGCCGGACCGCGAAGCCCGCCGACGTCGTCCCGAACGACGAATTTTTCGACCTGCTTTGGGGCATGAACAACATTCGCGCCCCGAAAGCGTGGGCCAAGGTCAAGGAATCTCCGGTCATCGTGGCCGTCATTGACACGGGCATCGACGTCAACCACAAAGACCTCAAGGGCAACATCTGGGTCAACGAGAAAGAGAAAAATGGCCAGCCAGGTGTCGACGACGACGGCAACGGTTTCATCGACGACGTATATGGTTGGGACTTCCACGGGGACGACAAGTCCGTCTTCGACAACCCAAATCATGACGACCACGGGACCCACGTTGCCGGAACGATCGGCGCCGTCCAAGATACTGTTGGCGTTGTCGGGGTTTCGTGGAAAGTGAAGATCATGCCCGTGAAGTTCCTCGGAGCTGGCGGCGGCAGCACCGACGATGCAATCGATGCCATCAACTACGCCGTGGAAAACGGAGCCACGATCCTCAACAACAGTTGGGGATTCCGTGGACCTGGGGGCTTCAGTCCAGAACTTCTTGCGGCCATCGAAAACGCTCACGCCAAAAGCGTGTTGTTCGTCGCTGCTGCCGGCAACGAGGGGAATGATAACGACGCGTCTTTTCGGTTCCCATCTTCCTACGACGTCGAGAACGTCATCGCGGTGGCTTCAATCGACGAGGACGAGGAGCTTTCCGGTTTCAGTAATTTTGGCCACAAAGAGGTCGATTTGGCTGCCCCTGGTGGCTTGGTCTTGAGCACCTTGCCGGAAGACAACTACGGGACCTACAGCGGGACGTCGATGGCCGCCCCGCACGTCACAGGGGGTTTGGCACTCATGCGAGGAACTTCCAAATATGCCACCGTGGGGCATATTGAACTCAAGAAGGCTCTCCTCGCCAAGACTCGAAAGTTGAACTCGCTCGTGGGCAAGTGTTTGACCGAAGGAACCCTCGACCTCTCCTTCTTGAATGGAGACCCAGGGGGCACGCATCCGCCCAAGCAACCCACTGCCCTTGTTTGGTGCAAGACGTTCAAACCTGGCGACGTCTCGATCGCCAAGGAGGGTGGGGTCGTGGCTCAAGTCGAAATCGACCTGCCCGCTTCGGCCAAAGTCGTCATCACCGGCAACACGAGTGTGGCGAGCGAAGTCGATGACGATCTGTTGGACGTGGGCGTCTTCTCCGACAAGTCGCCCGACGTGGGAGTTCGGTTCGTTTCGCTTTCCAAGGGCGGGAAGTGGACCGGGCTTACGATTCATCACGCCATGCGTTTGCCGGCTGGCAAACACGTCATCGAGTGGGACATTTTGGACAATAAAGGAAAAGTCGTTTGCGACGGCGGCGCCCTGACGGTCATCGCGACAGTCGACAAGTCCAGCGTCACAATCAGCAAGCAGAGTGTCGGGCACCGTTTCCGTCGGTCTCCAAGAGGTCCCCGGAGTCGGCGTGACGGGGTTCGCCAGAAAGCCAAAGCCCCTCAAACTGCCCGAGAGTCCCGACGATCGACTGCTCAGGTTCGTGGTTCCAAGCCAGCAAGACGCGCCCCGGATTCTCCCGTTGGTTTGTCCACTTCTGGTCAGAGGATTACCCAAACTTCAGGTGTCGGAATCGCGATCCCCATTGGTCCAGCAACGGGTGTCTTGGAGCAGCGGATTACAGACCTCGAACGACAGGTCCAGTTGTTGCTGGCTTTACAGATGCTCAGCCGAACACAAAGGCTTCCCGTGTTTCAGCCGCAATAACTTGACTTGACGCACCTTCCCTTGATAGCGTTGTTGGCCTTCCCAACGAAAGCCAACAACGCTTTGTATTTCCCGCCGACACCATCTCTTCCAATGTGCCTTTCGACCATCGAATGCTCCGCCAAGTCCGAATAATTCGCAAACGGCCAAACGGCAACGACATCCCGACCCGCCTTGACATCACCTACCGAAATCGTGTATCGAGTTCCCCAAAATCAAGGGGGAGAAAAGAGATGAAACGACTTCTCGCTGGGCTCGGGGTCGGATTGCTCCTGTGCGTCGTGACCGGTTGTGGGACGATTGCGAACACAGTGCAAGGCAAGAATTACGTCTACGGGGGAGTCGGTGCCGACCTCACCGTCGTCGGGGACGCGTTGAAGGACCAAGACGCGACCTTCGCCAACCGGTCTTCTAGCGTCGTGATGGCCACCGCAGACATCCCATTCTCGTTCGTGGCGGACACGCTCCTGATGCCCATCAACGCGATGAGCGAGCCAAAGCAATCGGCGAACATCCCAACGCCGGGATTAAGTCAGTGAGCAGTGTTCGAAGACGAACTTCGTGGGCCACATCTTCGCAACGTAGCCCACCATAATGAGTTTT
>CAYYUU010000885.1:0-3822 GCA_964474955.1 uncultured Alcaligenaceae bacterium
CTCTTCGGGTTGAACGCTAAATTCCTCCCGCTTAGCGAGAATTTTGATCTTCCAGATTCCTTGATCAAATTCTTCTTGCCCGGCAATGAGGGCGAATTGGAACCCCCGGCGTTCTGCATATTTGAACTGGGCGGGAACTTTCTTTCGATCCGGATAGACCTCGGCTCCGATTCCGGCGGCACGGAGTTGGCGGGCCATCGACTGTTATTGTCCAAGCAATTCCGGAGCAAATTGGACGACCAACACCGGAGCCGGTGTCGAAGCTGTGCCGAGCATCCCGAGTTGCTCCATCGCCGCTAACAGCCGATCAAGTCCCAACGACGCACCCACTCCGGGCAAAGCCTGACTCGTGTAGAGCCCAGCGAGGTTGTCATAACGTCCGCCCGAACAGACGCTCCCGATGTCGGGTTTATCATTGAGGAACGTCTCGTAAATCGTACCCGTGTAGTAGTCGAGCCCGCGTGCGATCGACACATCTATCTGAATTCGCTCAGTCGAGACACCAGCCGTCTTCGCGACGTCGAGTAATTCGCGAAGGCGTCGGATGCCTTCGCCAGCCAAATCATTCGAACCAAATTCGCGTTCCAGCTTTTCCAAAATCTCGTAGTTGTCGCCTTGGGTCTCTGCCAGGAGCATGACCTTTTCGGCTTGGCCTGGAGTCACCTGGGCTTCGTCCATCATTTCCTGGATGACCTTTTCGCGTCCGATTTTTACAAGTTTATCGAGGGCGCGAAGGACAGGTGTGGCCATGTCTTGCAAAGCGAGTTGTTGGAGGAGTCCATTGAGAACCATGCGATTGTTGACATGGATCGTAAAGTTCTCAAAACCCAACGCCACGAATAGATCATGAATCACCAGGACCGTTTCGATGTCCGCGGCGTTCGAGGTGGTGCCGATGGTGTCGAAGTCACATTGCCAAAATTCACGATATCGCCCATGTCCGGCCTTTTCTCCTCGCCAAACCGGTCCCATGTGATACCGCTTGAAGGGAGTGCCCAACTCGTTGATGTGTTGTGCGGCGAATCTCGCGAACGGAACCGTTAGGTCGAATCGCATCGACACGTCCCGACCGCCGTTGTCATGAAATCGATACATTACTTTGTCTGACTCGTCCCCACCCTTGCCGAGCAATATCTCGGTATACTCGAGGGCTGGTGTGTCGATGGGAGCGAATCCATAGGATCGATAGACACGGCGGACGGTCTCTAACATACGTTCGCGAGGGATCATCAATGGGGGCGGATAATCGCGAAATCCGCTGAGAGTCCTCGGTTGGATGAGAGTTTGTTTGGACATGAAGAGTGGCCTTTATATTCCCTGTTGGCGTCGGGAACTTATGTTAGTTAGTTGATTCGTTTTCGTTTTTCTCAGAGTTTTGGATAGTCACCGGGAACCCCATTTCATCTAACGACCCAGCTTTGAGAATTTGAACATTCCATTCCCGGAGTTGCTCAAAGTTGGCGTTGTTGATGGCCTCTTGAATCTCCACAGGAATCGTTCCGAACTTGGCCTCAAACTGGTCGAGCAGTGCATTCTGCCTTCCTCTCTGTTCAAAGAACGTGTCCAATGTACTGGCCATTTCTTGTTCCTCCGGCATCAAACTTTCGAAGGATCGTGTGTTGTTCGTTCCTTTAAGGAATCAAGTAGGATCAGGTAGCCGAGTTTTTTGCTGACCCATTTTCGGCTACACCATTGGTCGAGAATCCCATTTCACTCAGAGATTCGACCTTCATAATTTCTGCGACCCAGTGTTCGAGTTGTTCCAAGTTTGCATTGGTGGTCGTTTCTTTGACCTCATCTGGAACCGTACCAAACTTGATCGCTATCTGGGTGAGCAACGTCTTGCGGACTCCTCTTTCTTCAAAGAACGTGTCCAATGTGCTCGCCATTTCTTGTTCCTCCGATGTCAAACTCGCAAAAGCTTGGTGCGTAAACTCCAACCTTTCGTCTTCGTCCCAAGAATAATAAGCGACTAGGCAGTCAACCAATAGGCGCTTACGATAATCGTTCTCGTTCGACCGGACTAATCGCTGTCAACCCTCCAAAGACAAGTCGAATCTTTGATTGGGCGGCATCCGCATCAACGTCGTCAGGCACACGCCCAACATATTCTCGCCGCGGAGATAATCTTCTGCGTTGAGTGCCGGGAGACCGATGTACGGATAGCGAACCTGAATTTGATTATGGTTGTTGGAACCTCTGTTGAACTCTTCCCAACCGAAGCCCTCTCGCCCAACTTGTAAATACAGCCCGACCGAGAGAATCGGTAAGTCACGATAATTTCGCCAGAGCCGGATGTGGTAGTTGGCCATCTAGGTCGGAATATTCGCGACCCCATCGGCGGATTCTACTTCGACGTGCACGATGGCTTGCGAACATTCGGCAACTCCCGTCACGGGGTGTAGCAAGGGAGTGGTCGTCCCGACTTTCGCGACGATGTCGATATACTCGGCGTCTTCGTCGGGAGGAATAGTTCTTGGTTAAGCCATTCGACGTCGGAGAAATCATAAGTTTGGCTGTGCTCCTCCAAGAACAGGAACATAAACTCCTGGAGGAATTCTTGAATCAACGCCTTGAAGCGCTGGTCGTGGTCCATCCTGGCACCCCACGTTCCATGTCCTTACAAGAAAGGACCGCCAACGTTTCTGGTTGGTTCACTTCTTGCGGTATCGACTCGAAACATTCTCCAAGAAGCGGCGTTCTTCTTACGTGAGGGAGCTTTGCCCGTGCTCCTGAATTTTTTGCAGCAGTTCGTCCATGCGAGCCTCTTCGGCCTTCGAGCGGTCCTCTTCGCGTTGGCGTTTGCGTTCGGCTCGGCGTTGCATCCAACGTTGGATGAAGTTAGGTTGGCGTTTTTTGACCTGTTGGACTTGTTCTTCGTCTCGTTCGAGGCTGGTGTACCCCTGCGAGAAGTCATACCCCAGGAACGTGTCTTCGGACCCTGTCTCAAGTAAGATCCACTGGGCGCGGCACGAAAAGTAGATGAACGCAGCAAGGGCTAGAATCATTACTTCGTTCATCACGAGTCCGGCGATGCCCACGATGAACATGACAACGAAGCCGACAAAGATGGCCGTGAGCATCGATTGTCGATAACCCATTCGCGGCCACAACGCGGCCTGGAGCATTTTTCCACCGTCCAGCGGGAACCCCATCAGCACAACGTTGAGGACCAGGAGCATGAAGTTCACGAGAAAGAATTGAGCCACCAATACTTGCCAGTACTGGATCTGTGGATGATCGACCAAATGGTCTTTAGTCCAGACCATCGGGAAGTTGTGGCGGTGGAGTGACCATTCGCCAGACCAGTTCCAGAGTTCCGGAACAATGAACGCATTCCAGGCGAATGGATTAAACGGCGGCACGTATTGGAACGCTAGCAGAATTCCACCGCTGACCAGACAGAGCAGGAAATTCACCGCAGGCCCACCGGCGGCGGTGATGAAATGGGCTCGGGAATTATGCGGCAAGTCACAAAACGCCAGTCCGCCTAACGGCCACATCAAGATGTCCTTCGCGTCACCCTCGACCGAGCGAGCCGCGAAGCAGTGCCCGAACTCGTGTAAGAGCACCGAGACAAAGATAATGCCCATGAGGATCAACACCGCAAGGGCGGACCCTTCTGGCCACGTCTGCCCTTCGTATGGCGAGGTGATGGCTGCGCGGAGCCACATCGCCAGGACGAAGACAAAAAACAGAAAATGAACCCGGATGTTAATGCCCCAGATTCGACCGAGGGGCAACGCCCAGGAGAATGGGTCTCGCATTACGATTCACCTGGTGGAGTGCTTGTCAATTACCACACATTATTCTATCATCGCC
>CAYYUU010000886.1:0-3805 GCA_964474955.1 uncultured Alcaligenaceae bacterium
GATGTCTGGTTATGCTCCCGGTAGCCTTTTGGATCATCTCTGTGGCTTGAACGACCCCCCGAGACGCCAAAGGACAAAAGGCATCCGTTTGGGGCCCTTCTGGCCGCCGTTTGTGCGGCCATCTTATGTGGCTGCCGGGGCCACAAGCCATTGCTCGGTGGGTCAAAGCCCAACCCAGACATCTATTTCTTTCGAGTCCTTCGTCCCGAGCGCAAAAAGACCTTGATCCCATTTCCTCCTCTCGCTAATCTTCCGCCGACATATTTTCTGAGATCCGTGAATCAATACGCGAGGCGGGACAGATGAAACAAATTCGGTGGGTTCCGCCGTTGTGTTTATTGCTTATGTTCGTTTCCGGATGTACTCGAAACGATACGGACCGGCTCGCGAAAATTGGCAACATCTTGTTGGACCGAATGGAAGAGTCCTCGAACGAATTCCAGAAACGCTATCTGGAGAACGTGCCGGTCAAAGAGAACATTTCGAATTGGCGACTTGCGAGCCGAGTGCGGCGGCGACTCCGGACAGACAAGGCGCTTGCCAATTTGTCTTTGGAAGTGAAGGCGAAAGGGACAATTGTCGAGTTACATGGACGAATTCAGAGTCTGGGGCAACGGCAAAGAGCCGTTGATTTGGCAAGTTCCACGATCGGTGTCGGAACAGTCCGCGACCAACTACGGTTGGGGGGTGAGGGCGGACCGGATGCCGAGGGCGGACCAGACCGACAATTCAACATGCAACCTCCTCTCGATTGAGAGGAGGATCGGAAGAAGATTTAACCTCGTTCGGCCTCCCCAGTTAATTCTGGATCTGCCGTTGGCGAATCGGCCTTGGAAGTTTTGGACGAATCGGACGTATGGGGCGGCCCGGTCGTGGTCGGAGTTTCCCTCGTCCGGACTTCATTTGAAATTCTATCGGCCCATCGAATCTCTCGACCAACGCCATGATCGCAGGATGAGTGAACGCTTGTGTCGCAATTCCTCTTGGCGGAGTGACGGTATATGTGACATGGAGCTTCTTGTTTTTCACGCGAAGGCTGTTGATGGTCATGCGATAGCCGCCCGTGGGTCGCGAACCCGCCGTCACGACAACGATCATTTGCTTGTCCCAATCGATCTTCTTGCGCCCAAAAGCTTTCGCCATTTTCTTCTCGGCGAGCTTCAGCCATTGTTCTTTGGTCGGGGTGTCCACTCTGGGCATCTGCACTTTCCCAAAGAGATCGGCTTGCTTTCGCATGACGAACTGCTTTCCTTTGCGGTCCTTGTTCGGAATCGCGCGAGCATAAGGCCAGCGCGTCGTCGCATACACCTTGAGTTGCTCGCCGCCTCCTTTGGCTTCCTGCTTTCCTTTTTTCTTCCCGCCCTTGACGAGACCAACCGAGGCGGGCCAGATCTCTCGGTGGAACTGTCCTTCGACGGACATGTTCACGGCCTTGCCCGTGATGCGAACTCGCTTGCCGACGTAGGGATCCAACAAATTCCTTTTTCCGCCCACGTAAACTTCGCGGACGTCCGACTTCTTTTTCTTCGTCGTGATCGTCAGCCGATACGGATTGAAACGACCAAAGCCGATTCCACCGCCACCTTTGACGCGAGATAGAATACCAACAAAGGACTTTTCTTTGCCCTTCTGGCGTTTGTACCAATCTTCGTTCTCGAACAAGACTTTTTGCTTTTTGAGTTTTTGAGCGTGGACAATTTGGTTTGGAAAACTCAATGCCAGAGCACTGAGGACCAACACGAGTAGAACTCGGGACATGGGAAACCTCTCAAGAGTTTCGAATATAGAACGGATGCTCGGTTGTAACTAATTCCGACGAGAGAAGTGCAGAATTCGTTTGGGAGGAAGCTGATTTTAGCGAGACATCAATTGGGTTTGTGTTTTCGACAAGACTGAAGCAATCGTGTTTCAGGCTTGTCGAAAAGCAAATTCAAAACTCAGGAGGCGTAACGGTTTGTTGGGGATTCCCGAGAAACGAACAAAGCCACCGCCTTCGGGGGCAATGGCTTTCATGATGTCCTACGTCCGTGGGGCCGTTATCGAGCCTTGATCGTTTGCGAAAGCGGCTGGAGGATGGCCGGAACGATGTGTTCGTCGACAATCTCCTGGCACAATCGCCTTTGGTTTCGGTAGGCCTCTTGGAGGGCCGCCACGACGTCTTCGGGCTTGCCGGCATTCAGGCTCGGCAAGCGGTCTTCGGTCGCGGCTTCGTTGAGCGAAGAAATCGTCTGCCCGTCCCAATATTGGCGAAGACGGAAGTAGACCGTGATCGGAAGGTCGGAATACTGGTTTGTCCGAACTTGGTACGGATTCGTGCGGGTTTCAATATGCAATCGCCCTTGCAGCCGGCAAGACTCGTCGAGGGAAATCATGAGCGATGGTTGGTAGTCCAGAACCTTGGCGTGGGTGTTGCCGAGAAGGTTCTCCAAGGCTGGGTGAAGGCCCAACGCTTCGGTGACGACTTCGTCATGGTTCCCCGAACAATTCAGGTCGAACGCAAACATCACGTCCAGAGCGCTACAATCGAGCAAGTGAAAATCGAGATGATACGGAGCCACCTCCAGAATTCGTTGGTGGAACGCATCGGCGTCTTCGATGCTTTCGGGATTGTAGATGCCGGACGAGAAACGGCGTGGCTCCAGCGCGGCCCACCGATAGGTTCCTTCTTCGCGATCTTCCTCCAAGACGTATTCTCCCGATTCGCGAGTGTCGAACTCGGTCATCTTCGGGTACATCTTGCGGACAGTGTCGAAAAAATGAAGAACTGTTTCGCGACGGGTCGGAAGCTCCATCTTGGTGTTGGCGTACACGTAAATACCAAAGTCATCGCAGATAAGGGAGCTATACGGGTTCATGAGGTTTATCCCTCGTCGCTAAAGTGATGTTGACAAAGATGTTCAAACTCTTCGGGCCTCTCCGAGAACCAAGTCACTGGGTCAAGCCACCAAATCTTAAGGCACGCCAAAGCGAACCCTCTTGTTTGCGAGTTCTTGGTGGGTCGCTCCTCGGAGATCAAACAAAACGTGTGGTGTGAATCACACACCATACAGATTTATTGTTTGAGTTCTGAGCTGCGAATTCAACCCCGGAGAGGTGAGGTCGTCTCCTTTTCGTTGAAGAAAAGATTACAGAATAAAACGACCTCGGAGCGAATGCTTCATAGCTATTAAACAAATCCGCTCAGATGTCTTCGTTTTTTGGCAAGAAAGGGAGCATCATTACACTTGGAAGAGCCCTACCTTTCCTAACTTCTTTATTTCAGCAAATTGCGGAGACTACAGGACAGACCAGCAGGTCTCGGTTGGGTCACAACACTGCGGGGTGTTTTTCCCGAAACCGGAGAGGTGGTCAGGCGCTAGCCGCAAGTTTCGTCTTTGTAGGGATGTTCAACGTCGTCTGGTGCATCCATTTGCCCGAATCAGGGGCTCCATGCCAGCGTTCCAGGGCAATCGAACGCACGTGTTCGCGTTCTTCGTCATCGAGGAGTTCGAAAAACGCTTCCGCAAAAGCACCCCGAACTTGGGTCGATGACCGCCCGACATAAATGAGTTGTTCAGGACGATCATCGAAGACAGCGATTGCTCGCCAACCCTGCGGCTTACTTTCCGTCTGGTAAAACATGACCCTGACCCTCCTTGGTCGAGATTGTGACATCATCCATTCATACACTGACGTAGCTTGCCCCTTTTGTCAAGGGCAGAACGGAACGCGAGTCCGCAGCACAAAAGAGAACGCCTCTCGGCGTTTGAAAAGTGGCTCGCCATCTTCTCTCGGATGATCATCCACACAAGCCCGAAGCGTGAAC
>CAYYUU010000887.1:0-3802 GCA_964474955.1 uncultured Alcaligenaceae bacterium
CTACTACTTCTGGTTACGGCACACGGAGTGTGCCTACTACTTCTGGTTACGGCACACGGAGTGTGCCTACTACTTCACCTGCCAGGTATCAATCGTTGGGCGATTCTTCTTGTCGTTCGACGAACTTGAGAGCGGCGGAGTTGATGCAATATCGCAGCCCGGTCGGTTTGGGACCATCGGGGAACACGTGACCAAGGTGAGCGTTGCACCGACTGCAAAGCACTTCGGTTCGCGTCATGCCCATGGTGTTGTCGGCCTCGGTCGCGACGTGTTCAGTGTGGGCGGGTTCCCAGAAACTCGGCCAACCCGAACCAGAGTCGTATTTGGTCTGGGAATCGAAAAGAAATTGGCCACAGCAAACGCACTCGTACTTGCCGTCTTTCTTGTGGTCCCAAAAGCAACCCGTAAACGCCCGCTCGGTGCCTTGATTGCGGGTCACGTGAAACTGTTCGGGCGAAAGCAACTCCCGCCACTCTTGCTCTGTTTTATGGATTTTCTCGGGCATCGCAGAATTCTCCTCGGAAAACATATATCTATTGGGCCTACTTCATTTTATTCGTAGGCGTCTTCCCAAGAAAATGACCACTACGTATTGATTGAATTAACTCGCCGTATACCCGCCGTCGATCGTCAATACGGCTCCGGTCATGTAGCTCGATGCGTCACTCGCAAGGTACAGAGCCAACGCTCCGATTTCTTCGGGATCGCCCAAGCGTCCCATGGGAATTAACGCTTCGATCTCAGTTCTCCGCTCGGGAGTCTCGCGAAACCAACGACGGTTGGCGTCCGTGAGAAACGCCCCGGGTGCGATGGCGTTGACGGTGACCCCATGCGGAGCCCAGTCCACGGCGACCGACCGCGTAAAACCGAGGAGGGCCGCCTTGGCCGTTTCGTAGTGGCGGCCTTCGATGCCCTTGAACGCGACATGGGCGGAAATCGATGAGATGTTAATGACCCGTCCGCGTTTGCGTTCGAGCATCTTCGCACCGATGATCTTCGTACACAGGAACGCGCTCGTCAGATTCAAGTCCATGAGTTCGTGCCAGAGCGACAACTCTTGCTCGACCACCGGAACATCATGGAACCGACCGCCAACGTTGTTGATGAGGATGTCGATGGGACGGTGATTCGCGAGGATTTCGTGGCACGTCGTTTCGACGATTTTGGGCTTCGACAGGTCCGCCGCAACGAGTTCGATGTTACGACCAGTCGCGAGCAATTCTTGTTTCGCGGCCTCCAGGTTCTCGCGAGTCTTGCTGACGAGCACCAGGTCGGCACCAGCTTCGGCAAGAGCCTTGGCCATCACGAGACCAAGGCCCCGGCTTCCTGCAGTGATCATCGCTTTGCGTCCGTCGAGACGGAAGCGGTCGAAAACGGACATGTCAATTCCTCAGCGTTAGAGCCAGAAAGCTATTCCCCATCACTTCCAATCACTTCGTTGCGGTTCTCGCCGCCGACTTGTTGGAGTTGCGTATTGGGCAACGGATTCCGGGCGAAAATCCACTCTTCCACGGGTTGCCCTTCGATCAAATGTTTTTGAACGAAGTGTGGGATTCTATCCGCCGTCATGCTGTGATACCAGGTGCCTTCCGGATAGACGACAAGTATGGGACCATTCGCACAGACTCGCAAGCATCCGACCTTCGTGCGAAAGACGGCATTCGGCCCGTCTTTGAGGTCGCGATCTTTGATCTCTTTCTTGAGCGTGTCCCAAGTTTCCTCGCCGACCTTGGACTTGCAACAGTCGTCCCCGAGGCACACAAAAACGTGGCGGACGAACTCTCCGATGTGGAGTTTTTCGACGGCTTTCTGTAGGGCTTTCAAATCGTTTGACATAGTTCGTTTATATCGCTGTAAGGGTATGAATTCGTTGTGGTTGGGCTTGGTCCGGAGGAGTGCTCTTTGGGACCATGCGATTTTGATTCGGGTTTGCTTGTTTGGGGCGACAGATCTAAGCCGTGGGTGTGAACCCAGGGAATGGTGCGAGTTGTCCACTCCACCGCGGCCTCACGGCCAAGGCTAAGATCTGCCGCCGCTGCGCGGCTTCCGAAAAACACAATTTCCGGCTCTTCTTGATCATCCCGCCATCACCAACTCAAAACTCTCGCTTCGGGCACTTCCTCAAGAGCACTTCAGCCATTGTAGCACCCACTCGCCAACTTGTCAGAACAGGCGCAATCTCTAAACTGGAAACGGTATGGATCGACGTTCCAGGGAGCAAGTACGGTGGACGAAGATCAATTTCTCCAAAAGATTTGCGAAAATCTCGACGACGACACTCCGCGTTTGATCTACGCCGATTGGCTCGAAGAGAACGGCCAATCCGAGCGTGCCGAATTCATTCGGATACAGTGTGAGTTAGCTAATAGCCCGGACGACCTGCGAGATGAAAGACTGATCAAACTTCGGGACCGAGAGTGGGAACTGCAAGAGAAACAATCCCCTGGGTTTGATTTCTACGATTGGGCAAGACGCTCGCTTCGAGATAATGCCGTTGTGTTGGAGTGGCATCGAGGCTTTCCCCATACGTTCGGACTCGCCGCCAAAACGTTCCTCAAGAAAGGCGGGGTAATCCACCAAAAGCTACCGACCGTGCGACGGTTGGCATTATTCGACTTGAACGGTTGGGCCGAGAAGGGCGCCAATTGTCCCACGTTGTCGGAGTTCGACGAGATCGAGTTGGCTTGTTGGTATGAAGACTCCGAACTCGAAACGTTCGTGAAGTCGCCTCACTTGAAGCAACTCCGATGGCTCTCGCTTTGGGACTTGCGGAGCGAAGCGTTGGCGAGAACCGTCGGGGGCTCACAGTCCTATCCCGAGTTGCGAGAACTGCAGTTGGTCTTCACGGAGACTCGCGGCTTCGATTGGAGAGACCAACACCAACATGTGGCTAACGCCGTTGACGAATCCGCAGGGCGAAAGATTGCACAGCTATTCAATCCGTTCGACAGACCGTATCGATTGACTCCGGCCAATGCGGGAGTTGTGTTCGTGGGCGTTCATCCCGATGGGCGGCAAATAGCTGCGTTCCTTCCGGGGTACGACAGCGATGCTTCGATAGTCGGCGAGATCTACAATGAGTCTGGCCTTGATATCGAATCCGTCAGTATCGACATTCCGGAAGGACGACTGCCAGAACAAGATCAAGATGGGGGATATCAAGCCGGCGCCGATTTGATCAGGGAAAAACTCGGTTTCGAACCGGCCCCGATTGTCGTGTGGGATTTCGACACCACCGGCTATTTTGACGTATGGATAAGCGATCCGGGATACATCAGCGATGGGTTCGGTCGATACGATAATCCAGATGATTTCCCAGGCGACGCAATCTACAGGTTGATTAGCCAGGGGGCTTACACCCTTCGCTACAGTTGGCCGGACCGGGACACAGCCTTTGACCGTTACGGACGTTGCCTTGGATCTTGGGACTGAGTTCGGGGTGTTTGATTGGACAACCAGAAAGCCATGCGTGAGAACCCACAACTACTCCAAGCCGTGATCGACCAACCCGTCGACGACACTCCGCGTCTGGTCTATGCCGATTGGCTCGAAGAAGATGGACAGACCGAACGCGCCGAGTACATTCGTGTACAATGTGAACTGGCCCCGATCTCCGAAGACTATGATAACGAACGGCGAGAAGCCTTGCGCCGTCGCGCTGGGGAACTGCACCGCAACAACATGTGCGAGTGGCTTCAGGACGTCTACGCTCTGAACGAGGGGTACCGTGAAGGAGGCGGTCCTATCTTTTGGCGAGGCTTTATCGAAGGATTCGAAATACCCTCCCGCTGGTTCGTCGAGC
>CAYYUU010000888.1:0-3791 GCA_964474955.1 uncultured Alcaligenaceae bacterium
TCTCATTAGCCCTGAGGAACCCCCGACCATCGGAGAACCCGTCATATGTCCACAAACCCGTTTCAAGTCACCTCAAGTGTTCACGGCCCGGTGGTGTTGTTGCGAGTCCGGTACACTCCCAACCCAACTGTTGACGACTCGTTTGATCCTGCACGGATCCTCGAAGAAGAATTTACTCGCCTGCGTAAGGAGCGAAGGAGGAGTCCAGAACCCATTCAGTATTGTGTCGTTGATTATTTGTCGGATGATGCGGACACGTACTCGGACTTGGCAATCGTTTACCTACTCGAAGAAATCCGCAGGCTTGGATTACATCTCATCCTCGTTGGTCACCCTCCCGAAGAACTCGATGGGCTTGCGTCCGTGGGAGTCTTCCGATCTTCGGAATTTCAGTTCGAAGAGAACAAAACGGCGGACGATGTCGTGGCCGAACTCCAGAACGCGACTTCTCAAAGGTAGGCGAAACCAAGCGCATGAAAGACCTGCTGAACCGAATCGGGGTGATCGATCTGTTTGCATATTTGTCCCCAGGAGCGATCTTGCTCCTTTCCCTTGTATTTTGGGTCAACCCGAAGCAAGAACCGACATCTTATTGGGAGCCAATGAAAAACTCCGTGGTACTCATCGGCTTGTTAATTTGTTTCGCTTACGCTCTCGGACTCTTCGCGACTTCGGCAGGCAGTGCGTTGGCAAGATATGCCGAGATACTTGCAGAAGCCAAAAAACCGAGACAGAGCATCCTTGGAAGGATCTACCAAGCCTTGATCGAAAATCTCTTTGGCATTGGGGATTGGAAAGCGCATTTTGGCATGCAAGCTCGCCAGACCGAACTCCAACAAACGTTGAATAAGTATGCGGGCCTGAAAAAAGCACGGTCTCTTGTTCCCACCATCTGGGACCAAAAGTCGCTCTATCGCGTCTTGGTCATCGACGATTTGTAAGGAGCCGGAAGACAAGTCCTCAGCGAAGCCGAAGAATACAGCCGTCGCTTTTTGTTCTGTGTGGGCGTCGCGTTGGCGTGTTTGCTTCTCGGATTCCAGGCGGCGCTACGTGGATTGGTCGAGCTAGCTTGGATCCCGCTTCGGCGAACATCCGGTTGGTCCCGAGACGCCTTCGTTCACGATTTTCCGGTGCAGGCTTTGGTAACTATTGCGGTGTTGGGATACCTGTTAAGCCGGTTGCTCCGGTGGGTCGCCAGCGGCATGCTCGAACGAGAGTTGCTGTTGACGTGGAGCCTTCGCATGTTGACCAAGCCGACCAACACAACTCCTTGACCGTGCTTCGGTCGCGTCATTATCTCTTCTGGATTTTCTTGATCGCCGTATAAACCGATTTGCGAATACTCGGCTCACGTTCGTGATCGATCATAGCTCGGAGTACAGGCAAGGCATCCTTGGCGGTTGGTCCGATTCGTCCCAGCGCGGAGGCAGCCATCTGGCGCACATATCCGCTTTGGTCTTTCAACGCTTTGACGAGAGCCGGGACAGCCGTTTTCGCTGCGGGGCCGATTCGTCCCAAGGCTTCCGCCGTCATCTCGCGTGTCTTGCTATCTTTGGTTTCCAAAGCCTTGGTCAAAGCCGGGACGGCTGCTTTGGCCGTTGGTCCGATTTCTCCCAGAGCGACGGCAGCTTCAGTGCGAACATGCCGGTCTTGATCTTTCAAGGCTTTGGTTAAATCGGGAACGGCGTCTTTCGCATCGGAGCCGATCTTTCCCAAAGCCGATGCCGCCTCACTGCGGAGTCCGGCGTCCTCGCTTTTCAACTGTCGAATCAAGTTGGCCACCCGAGAGCGCAGTGTCTGTCTCGGCTGGGCTCCCAGAGAAGACCAGGAACTCCACGTTCCCGTAACCAGAATGATCAGAAGAATCGTGGCCACGATGACTGCGGCGATCCGAGTTCCGTTGCCAACGTGATGTTCCGTCGGCGCGGTCACTTGTTTCTGACAGGATGGACACTGGACAGACTCGCCAGCGGCTTCCTCTGGGACGTCGACCGAGGTCTGACATTCGGGACACGAAAGGCGGTTCGGCTCAGAAATCAATCGTTTCCTCCTATAGCCTGTGCGAGTGGTTTTTGCTCGCGTTCGTGTCCTGGCTTGGCTCATTGCCCTTGAAGTTTCTTTAACGCAGAAGCTGCCGCCTTGCGAACGAAATCTTCGCGATTGTTCTGTTCAACCCGCCAGAGAACGCCGAAGGAACGGTCACAAAAAAATGACGACCGCCAATGCAAAGAACATACGACGCGACATTGCAATTCTCGTGTAGTTGGAGGAACCAGACAAACCAATCGTGTGGTCTCTTCAGGACTTGCGCCGAGACAAATGGCCTGCGTCTTTTTGTTGGGAGGTGCTTTTACTTTATCCGCAACGATCCCCCAAAGCAAAAAGAACTCACGAAAGGCTGTGATGCTTTTCGTGAGTTCTTGAATAGTGGGGCTCTTTGCGAAGGGATACTTTTTCTCCCTTCCGCCTTTCACCTTTTACGACCCATACCGTCGGCTGCGGGGTCGCGGAGCTTCCGTCGGTGGGAATCGAATTTCGTTATTGTTGTTGTCGTAGCAGATGAACTCCAAAAATTCAGGTGCGGCGACAGGTACTCCGCTGATCTGGACACGCGTCCCACTCGCCTCTTCGAGACGGCTAATCTCTCGGCGTTTGCGGTTGAGCAAATAGGCCGCGATCTCTTCCTGAACGCGAATCGAGATGTAGTTGATGTTCTCGAACGTCGAGGCGTGTTGAATCATCCGCATGACGTCGATGCTCATGCTCTCGCTCGTCTTGACCTGTCCAGAACCAACGCAGTGCGGGCAATCGTGGTAGACGCTGCGTTTGAGCGACGGACGAATCCGTTGTCGCGTCATCTCGATGATCCCGAACTGCGAGATTTTCAAAATCTTCGTTCTCGCCCGGTCGCGACGGACGGCATCCCGCAAAGCCTTCTCGACGCCCCGTCTGTGTTTCTCCTCGCGCATGTCGATGAAGTCATTGACGATCACTCCACCAAGATCCCGCAATCGCAACTGCCGAGCGATCTCTCGGGCTGCCAACAAGTTCATGTGGTAGGCCGTTTCCTCGGCGTTGTTATCGACGCGGAAGTTTCCGCTGTTGACGTCGATCGCGACCAGCGCTTCGGTCTGGTCGATCACGATCGAGCCACCGTTGGGCAACGGCACGTGTCGTTTGTGAATCTTGTTGATTTCGTCCTCGATCCCGTATTGCTGGAACATGGGGACCTTGTCGGTGTAGAGCTTGATGCGGTCGGCGTACCTCGGCATCACGATCTGTAAAAATTCCTGGGCGTGTTCGAACGACTTCGGTTCGTCCACGACGATCGACTGGATGTCGGACGTATACGTATCGCGGATCGTCCGCGTGATCATGTCGCTTTCCTGGTAGATTTCGGTCGGCGACTTGAGCTTGCGAATGCGGCGGACGACGACTTGCCACAGACGCGAGAGATACGCCAAATCTCGCTGGAGTTCCTTCTTCGTGCGGTCGAGTCCCGCCGTGCGGATGATGAACCCGAGACCTTTCGGTGGCTTGAGGTCGCTCAGGATGTCGCGGAGTTTGCGTCGTTTCTCCTCGTCGGTGATCTTGCGAGAGACGCCGATTCGGTTGAGCCCAGGCATGAGGACCAGATATCGCCCGGCGATGCTGATGTACGTGCTCAGCGTTGGGCCTTTCGTTCCGATGCCTTCCTTGATGACCTGGACGAGAACTTCCTGGCCACGTTTGAAGATGTCCTGGATGGCCGGCTTGGGGCGTCCGGTCCCGGATCGTTTGCCGCCTCCTGG
>CAYYUU010000889.1:0-3789 GCA_964474955.1 uncultured Alcaligenaceae bacterium
GGGAGTTCTTGGTTGGAAGAGGGAAGCGAAGCTCCGTTTTTTGGTTGGCATTGCTCTCTGATCAGATTACATGGGATCTGGCCTCGGAACAACAAAGGAATAACGAAGCGAATGAAAGAATATCACACGAAGGCCAAACGAAAAGGAAACACAACAAAATAGCCACAGATGAACCTCGGTGGGAGAGTTGCTTTTCGCTCCGCGAAAAGGTTTTCTCTGTTGTGACTTTTCGCTCTTCGAAAAGCAACTTCCGACCGTCCTGATACGTCCGTTCTCGGCGCAATGCCTTCAAAACGAAATACCCTCAGTGATATTCCGTCCCACCTTTTCGCGCCAGGTATTCGAAGCTGATACACTTCAACTGTCGACGGTTATGAATCTTGTGAGGAGTTTCGGCAATCCCCTCCACAACAGACGTCACGACCACGCCTTCGCGCCCAACCTTCTGGGAATCGTCGCCGACTCCTTCACCTTCGAGGACTGTCGACGGACCGGAAGCCAGCTCCTCCACCTTGGCGAACGTGAATGGTCCACGGTACAACACCGGCACGGTCGGCACGCCAAACCGCTCGAACAGAACGTTCTTCTCCTCGAACCCGAGATAGGCCCCGTTGACGGTGATGTCGAACGCTCGGAACGACGTCGTCCCTGCCGTCAGACCGTACCAATATCCCTTCTGCACTCCAGCCCCGAATCGTTCACCAAAGACCACAATGTCAGCACCTTGACCATCCTTGATGGGTTGTCCATCCGGGTCCTCGGCATATCCACAACCCGACAGGTGGATCATCAGTTGCTTGACCTCTTCGGAGAAGCACTCCCAAAAGACCGACACATTGCCCTTGGCGTCGACTCGCTTGCGGCGGACGTCGTGCGAACCTGCCGCCCAGCGCCAGACTTGTTCGCCGGATTCGTCTTCCTCGCGGATAAGACCAAGTCGACAGTTCATCCCGTGAATCTTTTCCGTGATCACGACTTCTTCGCCATCCTCGAAAAGGTCTGGGAAGTTACGGATGTTCTCCATGTCGTGATATCGGTGAAACGCCGGGTGTCCCTTCTCCTTGTCGCCGTCCGAATGAACCGGTGGCGGCTCGTACTTTGCGGCCTCGTAGAAGTCCGCGACGTTATGTCCCACGCTCCAGCTTTGATCCTCGCAAGCCATGATCAGCCCGTACGACGGATAGCCACGGAGTTTCGCAACACGAATGCGACTGCGGTCGGGACGATTCCCTTCGACGTCTTTGGGAAGTGGCGAGAGGTACTTCGTCACACCGAGACGGTCCGAAAGACCGTGCGGGATGACCGTGTCCGGCGGGAAGTAAACGCACTTATCACCGACGGAAAACTGAGATTGCCCATTTTCCGGGTCGTGTCGAATGCAGACCGTCCAGCCTTTGACGCGAGCAATGGCCATCCGGTCGGCATTTGGGTGCGGGAATACGTCGTCGATCCGACAAACTTCTACGATCAAACTGCTCATGACAATAGTGCCTCCTGATAGAACACTGACAGCACAGTGGGCACAAGAGCGACAACATACGAGACAGAACGGTTCGGTGGAAAAGTTGGGGACCTGGGACTTGGAACGCGAAATAAGCGGCTGTGCGGTCTGTTTGGGCTTTTGTTTGGAAGCCGCGAAGCGGCGACATATTGTAGCCGTGGGTGTGAACCCACGGGGAAAGGAGAGCGTTACCCTTCCTCCGTGGCCTCACGGCCACGGCTACAATCTGCCGCCACTCCGTGGCTTCCAAACAAAATACCAAACAACACATCTGCTGTTCCAAGAAAGTTGTTTCTGGCGTTGCTTGGTTCGTCTGCATCTCACCGGTTGTGGCTTCATCGCCGCAATCTCTATAATGCCCAAAGACACACCGAGCATCGATGATCGTTTTTAAGAGTGGCAATCCCCATGACCGCAGCAGGCAACGATAAATCACTCCAGGTCCAGAATCTCTGCAAAGAATTCCCGACACCGACCGAACCGCTCTCGGTGTTGCGGGACGTCGAGTTTGCCATGCAACCAGGTGAGTCGCTCGTGGTCATGGGGCCATCCGGGTCGGGCAAGAGCACCCTCTTGCACATCCTCGGGACGCTCGACAAGCCAACATCGGGCACCGTTACGTTGGCGGGGACGAATCCGTTTTCGCTGCCCGAACGGCAACTCGCCGACTTCCGCAACAAACACATCGGCTTCATCTTTCAGGACCACCATTTATTGCCACAATGCACGGTTCTGGAGAACGTCCTCATTCCGACGCTCGCCGGAGAAGGCAGCCCAAAGGAATCCGAGGCCTACGCCAAAGAACTCATCGAACGAGTCGGCTTGACCGGTCGCATCGACCATCGACCGTCGGGCCTTTCCGGCGGCGAACGCCAAAGGGTCGCCGTCGCGCGAGCCCTCATTCGAAAGCCCGCCCTTGTGCTCGCCGCCGAACCGCCCGGAAACCTCGACCGCAACACCGCCAAGGTGATCGGTGAATTGTTGATGGAACTGCATAAACAAGAAAATAACATCCTGGTCGTCGTGACCCACAGCATGGAACTGGCCCAGACGTTTCCGAAAGTCATGGAAATGGTCGACGGAAAATTGGTCGATGCCGAAGGCGCAACGCGACAAACGACGACGTCGGGCTCGACCGGGATTCAATCCGCAGAATCATAAACGAAGGATTTTTGTTTTGACACGTTTTCCTGAGCAAAGGAACGCGAAATTGATAAGTGTCCGGTTTTTACAAGTACCTTGCGGGGCGAGGGACATGGAAAAACCGGACACTCAAAAATCCGAATACGGACAACAATAATATTCGTGTTACAAAGCCCAGGATGATGGTCTCCCGAACAACACGCCTTCAGGCAACCCTCTACCCCAGCGAACTTTCATGAGCTTCTTTCGTCTGCTCCTCGCCAACCTCTGGTTTCACAAACGAGCCAACATCGCCATCTTGTTGGGGGTCGTCGTTGGAACGACGGTCTTGACTGGAGCGTTGATCGTCGGCGATTCCCTCCGCGAAAGTCTCAAAACGTTGACCCTCCGGCAACTCGGATGGGTCGATGTGGCCCTCATCCGCGGTGACTTCTTCCAACAGAAATTGGCCGACGAACTCACCGGCGGAAAGGTCGCCCCGGCCCTCTTCTTGCAGACCGCCGTCGGGAAAGTCACAAAGGATGACAAAGGGACCGAGAAAGTCAAAACTCGAATCCCAAAGGTCGTTCTGTATGGGGTGAATGCCAAGTTCTGGCCCGGAGAGGATTCCAACAAAATAGGCGGCGTCTCGAAGAAGTTCTGGGACCAGGACGCAACCGATCCGAACCAAGAAGGCATCGTCCTCGGCGCATCGCTCGCCAAAGAACTCGATGTCAAAGCTGGCGACCGTGTCTCTCTCACGTTGCAACAATTATCGTCCGCTCCACGCGAAAGCATCCTCGGCCACAAGGACACGCGGAAGGTATTAGCCCCCATCAAAATCGTGGTCAAGGCCGTACTCCCCGAAAATCACTTCGGGAGTCGATTCTCTTTGAGCCCGAATATCTCCACGCCGAGGAACGCCTTCGTTCCACTCGCCGTGCTCCAAAGCAACTTGTTGCGAACGCTCAAGGACCCGACCATCTTTCCGACGAGGCCCATCAACGCCATCCTCGTCGCTGGTGACGTCAAGCCCGACGAACTCCAGTCACAATTTCGAAAGGAATGGCTCGGGCGGCCCAAATCACCTCCGCCCAACGCTCAGGGAGAAGAAGGAAGGGTTATCCCTGACCACGAACCAGACGAACGCGGGCTCCGAGGTCTCA
>CAYYUU010000890.1:0-3785 GCA_964474955.1 uncultured Alcaligenaceae bacterium
TGTTCGTCCGCCGAAGAGTTCATTGGTGTTTCGGTTCCAAAGTCCAGGATCCACTCTGGGCAATCAGTCAGTACACCTTCCCACGGTCCATAGCTGTCGCCGGATGTATGGGCGCTGGGCGGTGCGATGATATATGTGCCTTCGCCAAGGATGCTCACGTACGTACGGTCATTGGCGTCAAATCGTTTGTTCGGAATATACACGCCCTCGGGAATTCGGTAGAGGAGGCGATAGCCGCCCGGTGCCACGAATCCAAGAGTATCTTGATGTTGGCCTTCGGCGAGTTCGAAATACCAGTTCCACGCGCCGGGTCCATCTATCTCAAGTCCTACGAGGCCAGATACCTGGCCCATCACGATACCTACGTTGCAGTTTTTCCGAAACGTGCTAACGAGCTGGGACGTTGACGGAGGATTTCGTTGAGATTGCTTCCACTCAGCCACGGCGTTCATTCCGGGTCTTGTACAAGTCTGGGTGTGACTGAACGAACACCCTGCATGGTCGGGTGGGCAAAGTGGAATTACGGACCAACCTTTGCTCCGATATTCCAGGGCGGCGTCCAGTGTTGTAATTTCCGCGGCGATCATGTGTTTGCACGTTGAGGAGTCATACGTCCTCAACCCTCCATGAAATAGGCTTGCGATTCGGAGTCCAATTGAGACCTGTGGAAGTAACGCCACACATCGTTCTTGGAGCGTGGAACGGAAAATTGATGTGTGTCCAGTTGTTGTTTTTGTGTAGGTGCAAGCGGCCCGCTTGTACCTACGAACCGGACAAGCATTTATCTCCCGTTCCTTGTCCCAAGTGGACAATTTAGGCATTACTTCGGGTAGGCTTTCGAACGACGGATCGTCCCCTTGCTTTCGTGGAACAGTTCTTGGCGTCTGGGACATGGAAAACTGCATTCGACCGAACGATCGAACCAAGCCATCAGAGCGAAAGATGTGCTTTTATCATTAGTGTACTAGAGTACACTTTCAAGAGGAATATGTCCATTTGTCCGTAGGTGTCCGGTAGTGTCCGAAAAAAAGTCGGATGGGCGAAGTTGGAACGTGGAAATAGCAATTTTGGAGAAGTGGAAAATGGGGAGCACCTCTCGAAAAAGACGCCTTGGGTCGATTGTTCCTCTGTGTTAGAGTCCGCCAGCTTGTTCGAGTTCCAAAGCGCGGCCTGACGCGAGGTCCTGATGTCTCACATCCCTACTTCTCCTAGTCCTCCTACTCCAGCGAATCCACGACAACCTTGGTATCTTGACGTCCGTTTGCGGCGACTCGCCTGGGTAGTCTTGCTTGTGGTGGTGTTGGTCGAAGGGTATATGGCCATCATCGTTCGCAAGGGCGACTTCATGTGCCACCGAGGCGTCGGCCAATCATTTCTCGAAGGGACCCCATACGGGTGCGGTCAAGATATCTATCCGGTCGCCCGGACGATGATGGACTCCCTGTTCGCCATAGGTTCGCTATACTTTGCCCGCACGCTAAGTTATTTGTTAGCG
The DNA here is from genome assembly GCA_964474955.1 of uncultured Alcaligenaceae bacterium. Lineage (GTDB taxonomy): Bacteria > Planctomycetota > Planctomycetia > Gemmatales > Gemmataceae > CAYRFQ01. The sequence goes on from CAYYUU010000890.1 coordinate 1,496, forward strand.
ATTGGGTCATTGGTCGCGTGCTATTTCCTGTGGAAGTCGATGGCGAATGGTGAGCGGACGGTTTCGACGGCCGTTTCGCAAGTCGCGGCGATTCTAACGGTGGATCTCAGTATCGCGTTTTTGATCCGGGATCTGGACGAATGCGGGCTTCAGCTGTTTACGCTGTTCTTTCTTTCGGCGGCTGGTTACGCACTTTTCCACGGGAAACGCATGTGGACGGGGTTTTGGCTCGCAACGGCGGCGATGTGGAAAGTCACTCCCATGTTGTTTTTGCCATTTTTACTATGGAAACGGGAGTGGAAAGGGGCAGGTTGGATGGTGGCGTTTCTTGTCGTTTGGAGCCTCGCTCCGATGCCCTTCCTTGGCGTCGAAAAGACAGTCGAATGTCACCAACAATGGTTGGCCCGGTCGATCAAAATTGGGTCGGCGAAACGGGCCTATCCTTCTCAACTTGAACTTGAGGCTCCGAAAGTCTACAACCTATCGTTACACGCCGCCATTGCTCGGAACCTGGAAACTTATCCGCCCTCGCATCCGCTCCATCTCGATCATCCAGCGTTCTTTCAGTTTGGCGACCTTTCGCCACCGACGGCGTATTATGCTGTGCGTGGAATCGTGCTGTTGTTTGCGTTGGTGTTGGCCTGGCGATTTTGGGGAGGTTGGTCGCGTTCCGATGGGCCGCCGAACCTGGCGAACGAATGGGCCGCCGTTTGCATTCTCTGTGCGATTCTCTCTCCGGTGACGTGGAAACAACATCTCGTGTTGATGTTGCCGAGCCTATTTTTGATACTCCGGAATTTCCTGAGCGGAACGGGCGTGCCCCGATGGCGTTGGATTACGATTGCCGTGGTGGCCGTGGTCTTCCTTGTCCGGAGGGAGTTGATCGGCAAGCCGCTGGCGTTGGTGTTGCTAGCGTACAAGGTGGATACCATCGCTGTGCTCTTGTTGATGCTTTTGGTTTTGACTCCACACAGGACGACCGCAGTGCTGCGACAACGACAGCCAGTCCGCGAGCGAAGGAAAGGCATGACTCGTGCAACTGGCGGGAAACTGTTTGGGGCTGTGTAAGTTCGTTTGGCTTCCGAAACATTCGTATAGATGGGCGACAGGAAAGAAATGAGCGTCCCGATGTTGTTTTGAAGGCGGCGAACTTGAGTACAACGGGACAAAAATTAAAACATACCAGCCCGAAACGCCAGAGGTTTCAAAAATACGAAAGCGTCAGCTTGGCTGACGGATAAATTAGTGTCGGATTTGGGTATGGTTTTGAGCCGGGTAGCGGCTTCCGAACAAGACAAAACCAACGGCACACGGAGTGTGCCTACTACTTTATTCGTTTTCGCGCAACATCCGTTGGCCCAAGATCAACTCTCGTCGCAAACTTCGTCGAGGACGTCTTCGGCGACGTAGATCGGCACACGAGCGGTGACGGCGACGGCGATGGCGTCACTAGGGCGACAATCCACTTCAATCAATTCGCCTTCGTAGCGAACGCGGAGTTTTGCGTAGTATGTGTGCTCTCGTAGTTCGTTGATGACGATGTCTTGGATTTCCCCGCCCATTTCTTCGATGACGTTGTTCAACAGGTCGTGGGTGAGTGGTCTAGGCGAGGGTGTACGTCGGACGCGGCGGTCGATGCTGGTGGCTTCGAAAATGCCGATGACGATGGGAAAACTCCGCTCGCCTTCCACTTCCCGCAGCATGATGACTTGTTGTTCTTGGACCTCGTTGATGATGATCCGTTTCAATTCCATCTGGACCGGCACGGCAACCTCGCTTGTAGAATTGTGTTGGGCTCGAGCTTACCGAACCCAAGGGTGGCGAACCGGGTCACTTCGTTATCTTCAAACCCTACCCGGTTGGCAGAGTAAAACGTGTGGTTGTTTCGATCGTTCGTTTCAATGTCCCGGCGCATTATAGAATCGTTTCCGGAAGCTGGTCAAGAACCTGCGGAGTGCGTGAGGCGCAAGATCCAAACGACCAGGTTTATCAGAAGATACCACACGGACAGACCAAGCCAAGCCCGAAGACAAGTTGGCGTCCACGGAAGTTCGTAAACTCCAGTGGCGAACAATCGCCAGAGCGTAACAGGTTTGGATTGCCTTCGCTTTTTCCGCCGCAACGGTGGTTCTTGGAATCTCTCCATCACTTCCGTGGCTTCTTCTTCGGGGGTGTCAAACTTGCTTTCGACGCTCTGGTTTGGCAAAGTTTCGGGCGCCAACGCGGGCAGCTGCTCGGTCGAGTCTTCTTCCGGTTCCAGGGCATACGTCCCAACTGCACCAACGCGAGA
>CAYYUU010000891.1:0-3783 GCA_964474955.1 uncultured Alcaligenaceae bacterium
GCAGGTCGTGTTGCTCATGCCGTATACCAGCGGCATGTCGGCTTCGTGGAGCAGAGTCGCCGCCGTCTGGATTGCCTCTTCGAGGGTCGCCTCGCGGCCATCGACCAGGGCCACTGGGTATTTCTTTTCGGCCGTGTGGTTGAGGAACCAGGCGCTGCCAAGGACACACGCTTTCTTGGCCCGGTGAATCCGGACGTCGTCGTGATGCAGCTGAATGTCGTCACACACGCAACCACAGAAAGTACACGTCGCGTTATTGATTATTTGAAGGGTCATATTTTGTTTCCAGGTGAGTGCATGGGCTAGAGACCAACGCACGTAAGTCGCTCGCGTTGGTCGCACGTTTGTTGGTTCCGATAAAGAAAAGTCGCGTTTGTTAGTGTCGCCTTTCGTCGCGGCTTAGGGATCAATAAGTGTCGGATTTGGGAATGTCGCTTTTCGCTCCGCGAAAAGACGCCAAAGACGTGCGTTCTATCTTTGGGAACGCGAAATACGTCGGGTGCATCTGGTTCGGGTAGGTCGCATTAGGTTGAGGCTTTCCGGTTTCCAACAGGCAGGATCGTTGTCGGTCCCAACTCAAGTCCGAGCTACTCTCCGAAGTTCCCAATCGATGGCAGTGGCGAACTCCCAAATTCGAGACGGGGATCGGAAATTAGGTACACAAAAAACACAAAAATCCCCAACATCTGATTTTTGTGTTTTTTGTATGCAAATTTTTCCACCTTCCACTCGAAAAACGACCATTCGAAAATGCGATTTGAACTCCCAAACCACGTACACAAAAAACACAAAAATACTTCGCCATGATTTTTGTGTTTTTTGTGTACGTGGTTTGGGCCTTCGGCTCGAAAAACGCCCTCTCGAAAATGCTCCCGCCAGGGTCAAAAAGCGTCCGCAAAAAGCGCAAAAATCAGGGCGAGGTATTTTTGCGCTTTTTGCGTACACATTTCCCACCTCGGATTCGAAACAACACCACCAAGGCGTTCTGTCAAAGGAGCGAAACACGACACTTTCCGAACAACCGCCATTACGACACTGAGTTCATCTGGCCACCGTAGGACAGGTTTTTAACCTGTCCATGTATTTCTTGGACAGGTTAAAAACCTGTCCTACGGAGCTTATTTTTCGTGGCGTTCCGGAGTTTCTGCTGGGTTGCTCCCCGTGACTTCGTCTTGGGTTTGTTTCGATTCGCAATCGGAGTCGTCCGACCCGGACGACGCAACGGTGAACGTTCATCCCAACGCGCGGCCCTGACAGCTGCCGCGAACCCGCCGAGGCATAAACCGCCCTTCTTCGACCTCGGTCCATGCGGGCAGGTCCGGGGCATCTGTGGCCGTCGAAAAGTGAGGGCTCTCGGGTGCATTGAAATCGTTTGTATTGGATCTGTCGCTCATGTGAACTCCAGTGTTTGGGTGAGTTTGGTCTCTCCATCTGTTTCTTACAAAGGCACAACTTCGACTTCCCAACCTTTGGAGGTGGGCATGCCGGTTCCGCCGGTGTCGCCGCCCATGAGTTTGCACGTGGGCGGCCCATAGGGAACAAAGATCATGCCTTCGGGGACTTTGCCAGCCTCGCACTTGAACGTGGCTTCACCGAATTCGGTCCGAACGAGCGCCTGTTGGCCTTCGCTCAGGCCGAGTTCGGCCATGTCTTCGGCCGCCATTGTTATTGTACTCGTTAGCGTTTGGTACTCGTCGGAATCCTTACCAACATTTATCAGTGTGCCCTGTTTCGAAGAACGAGAAGCATTCAGGATGAACCTTTTCGTCGTCATGCTGCCAATTCCAACCCTTGGTGATTCGAACTTTATCGTTCCTTCCGTTCGCACCAAAGTGACCGACGTTAGTATTTCTTGACTTCGTCGCGGGCTCTGGTGGGTCGAAACGGGAGGAAGTTTTCATTTGGAAAACAGTCTCAATGCCAAGCCAAAACTTTCGTCCATTATAATTCCGCATCGTGAACTCGCAAGGTGACCAAGTCGCCACTTGCGAACCAAGAGAAAGAAATCTGACCGCAGGAATGGTAGTCTCGGCTGGCAGGTAAACGAGTAGGCACACGCAGAACGAAGAATTTATTGTTGTCCGACGTTGTATTTGTCGTATTTACACGCGGCTCGCGGTTCGCGTGTAGCTTTGTTTGGATCGGATTTTCCCAGGTACACGCGGCTCGCGTGTAGCTACGAATCCTTGGCGAGGTTCTTCCCTGCGCGACCCAATGGCCTTTATGTAGAAAAGGCTTCGCGTTGTGAGAGAGTTGGTCAGATAGGTGGTCGAACTGATTTGAATTGTCGGTCAATCTTGCACAAGCCCGAAGCTCGAGCGAAGGATTACCTGTGTCCCTCGCTCGCCCTTCAAGCTTGTTGTTCCGTGCCCCGATCCTACTCCACCGTCACACTCTTCGCCAAGTTACGCGGCTTATCGACGTCACACCCACGTAACAACGCAATGTGATACGCCAACAATTGCAACGGCACGGCCGCAACGATCGGCTGAAGGTATTCCGGCACTCGCGGCACGAAGATCACGTCGTCGGCAGCGCTCGTAACGTATTCGGCGGTTTCCCTATCGCCTTCGCTCGCGACGGCGATGATCGGTCCGCCCCGGGCCTTGATCTCTTCCAAGTTGCTCATGACCTTGTCGAAGAACACCCCGGCATTGGGAATCAAGAAGACCGAGGGAGTGTTCTTGTCCACAAGAGCAATCGGGCCGTGCTTCATCTCGGCGGCGGGATATCCCTCGGCGTGGATGTAGCTAATTTCCTTGAGCTTCAGAGCACCTTCCAGAGCCAGCGGATAGAGGTACTGTCGCCCGAGGTACAAGAAGTTGTTGACGTGGGCATATTTCTCGGAAATTCGTTTGACGGCGTCGTGACACTCGAGTGTCTGTTGGACGATGTCCGGAACGCTTCGCAAATCCTGGATCATTTGCAGTCCTTGGGTGACCGACAAGTGACGGATACGACCCAAGTACAACGAAAGCATCGTCAAGACCATCACCTGCGACGTAAACGCCTTGGTACTCGCGACGCCGATTTCCGGACCGGCGTGGAGGTAGACGCCGCCGTCGGCTTCGCGGGCGATCGTGCTCCCGACGACGTTACAGATGGCGAGCGAGCGATGCCCCTTTCGTTTCGATTCGCGAAGGGCCGCGAGAGTGTCGGCGGTCTCGCCCGATTGCGTGATGGCAGTGACAATGGTGTGTCGGTCCATCGGCGGGTTGCGATAGCGGAACTCCGAAGCGTATTCGACTTCGACCGGCATCCTCGCGAACTCTTCGAACAAGTATTCGCCGACGAGCGCGGCGTGATAACTCGTCCCGCAAGCCGTGAGAATTAAACGCTCGGATTGTCGGAGTTGTTGGCTGTCGACGTTCAAGCCACCAAAGTGGGCGGTCGCGTCTTCATCGTCAAGACGCCCCCGCATGGCGTTGCGGAGGGCTTCGGGCTGCTCGTAAATTTCCTTGAGCATGTAGTGCTCGAACTCGCCCTTGTCCGAATCCCCGGGTTCCCAATCGATTTGGTGGACGCTGGCCGAAATCTTGACCGAATCGGGATCGAGGATGTGCCAATCCTCGGGCGTAAGGACACACATCTGTCGGTCTTGCATGTACACGACTTGCCCGGTGTTTCCGACCAACGCCGAAGGATCGCTCGCCAGAAAATTCTCGTCATCGCCGATTCCGACGACCAACGGACTGCCGAGACGAGCCCCAACGATCGTGTCCGGACGACGTGGAGAAATGACGGCCAGGCCATAGGTCCCCGTGGGCTTCGGCAGGACCTTCG
>CAYYUU010000892.1:0-3776 GCA_964474955.1 uncultured Alcaligenaceae bacterium
ATCGGGTTGGTGTATTGGATTGCGGCAGCTCGCTGCGAATTGGTCTGTCTCTCGTCTCTCGTCTCTTGTCTTTCTGTTCCCTGTTCCCTATTCCCTACTCCGGTGGTCCCGACGACACAATGACCTTGGCCGGGCGTAGCACTCGGTCTTGAATCATATAACCCGTCTCGACGACCTGGGTAACGGTATCTGCGGGATGTTCTTCCGACGGCATTTGCGTGACGCCATCGTGTTTATTGGGATCGAACGGTTCGCCGACGGCCTGGATCGGTACGACTTCGAACTTTTGTTTGAGCAACTCCAAGAACTGCATTTGGACCATCGAGACGCCTTTGATGAGTCCTTCGACGTCGCCGCTGTTTGCGGCGGCGGTGTTGGCCCGTTCGAGGTTGTCCAGAATCGGCAGCAACTCCATCACGAGCCCGCCACGAAGCAACGACCGTTCGCGCTCTTGCTGTTGGTTTTGCCGTTGCTTGTAATTGGCGAAATCGGCCTGTGTCCGCTGAGCTAACTCGAGGAATTCGTCTCGTTCGTTGGCGCGTTTTTGACCTTTGTGCCATTCTTCCAGCGGCAACGTGACCGTTTCGCCTTCGGTCGTTTGGTTCGGTTGGCTCTGGCCTTGTGCTGTTTCGTCTTGGTTTGGTGCCTCGGCGTCGATCGGTTTGGTATCGTCCGTCACGGCGCTTCTCCTCTCAACTGCTCGTAACACATTCGCGAATGCACGATGCGCGAGTCTGGATGTCATTCCTTGGCTGCTGTTTCCGAGCCGGTCCCTCGGAAGAACTCTCGGATTTGCTCAAAGAAACTTTTCCGCTCGGCAGACACATTGCTCTTGTCGAGTTCTGCGAGTTCCCGGAACAGTTCTTCTTGGCGTTTGGTCAACTTCTTCGGTGTCTCGACTTGGACCACGACGATGAGATCGCCGCGACGTTTGTGGTGCAAGTTCGGCATTCCTTGTCCCCGGATGCGGACGGCTTCACTGTGTTGCAACCCGGGCGGCAGTTCGTGTTGGATCGGGCCGTCCAAAGTGGGGACCTCGATCTTTCCACCGAGGGCCGCCTGGCTAAAGGTGATCGGCACGGGGCAGATTAAATGGTCCTCCTGCCGTTGGAACAGGGGATGATCGGCAATCAAGATTTCGCAGATCAAGTTACCCCGCTGACCGCCTGGTTCTCCGGCTTCGCCTTCCCCCCGAGCCGCAATTTGCTGGCCAGATTCAATTCCCGGGGGAATGGCGATGTCGAGCGTCCGATCCACACTCACACGGGCTCGCCCACGACACTTGGTACACGGATCGGTGATGATCGTTCCGCGACCGCCGCAGGTCCGGCACGTTTGTTGGACGCGGAGGAATCCCTGCGACATCAGTACAACGCCGTGGCCTTTACATTGGGAACACTGGTTCGGGCGACTACCTTTTTTGGCTCCCGTCGCGTCACATTCTTCGCAATTTTCTTCGCGAGGAATGGTGATCGTTTTGGTCGTCCCGCGATACGCTTCGGTCAGGTCGATTTCCATTCGGTACAACAGATCGCGTCCTCGCCGTGGGCCGCGTGGACTTCTTCCCCCACGACCACCGAACAATTCGCTGAACAGCCCCCCAAACATCTCGAAGATGTCGACGCCTTCGAAGTCTGGTACGCCTCCCATACTTTGGAGACCTTCGTGGCCATACCGGTCGTAGACTTGGCGTTTCTCCGCATTACTCAGAACGTCGTAAGCTTCGGTGCATTCCTTAAAAAGCCGGCCCGCTTCCTCGTCTCCGCCATTCCGGTCTGGGTGATATTGCATGGCCTTTTTGCGGTACGCCTTCTTGATGGTATCCGTGTCGGCGTTTCGTTCGACTTCCAGAACTTCGTAGTAATCTCGCTTACTGGCCATGCGCACTCCTATGGGATCCAACTGAAAAAACAGAACTTGCCCGAATCATACCTTCGAGGAAGAGCATGAGGTATTCGGCGGAGAATTCAAGATAGTCTGCCAAAATCCTCCATAGTATTGTAAGGGCAACTTGGGGAGAGGTGAGAATTGAGGACTTTTCTAGCAGGATAGGGTCCCTTTTCGCGTCGAGCGGATCCGATCATGAGACTTGTATTGCGAAGGTCAGAATTTCTTATTTGCTGCATTTTGGAAAGTTGCTTTTCGCGGAGCGAAAAGTTTCTTGTTTCTTCGTAGAACAGACATTTTCTGTTTCAAATAAATCCAAAATCGCATCCGAAACGCCGGGTGGGACAGTTTGCCGTCCCACCCAACAATCTCTTTGTTAGTGAATGGCCCCAACGACCTTGCTCTTCTCGGGGTCGTCGTCATCGATTCGAGTGACGAGGACGTCCGTCGTGAGCATCAAACCGGCGATGCTGGCGGCATTTTCGAGAGCCGAGGTCGTGACCTTCGTGGGGTCAACGATTCCGGCCTTGAACATGTCGACGTATTCGCCCGTGTTGGCATTGTAGCCAATGTTCCTGTTCTTCTCGCCACGCAGCCTGACTTCGTCGGCGATCACGGCGCCGTCTTCGCCGGAGTTCACGGCGAGCGTTCGGATCGGCTTTTCGAGAGCACGCTTGACAATGTTGGCACCGGCTTGTTCGTCGCCTTCGAGTTTCTTGGCCAGTTCTTCGACGACCGGGATGGCTCGCAAAAGCGCGACACCACCACCCGGAAGAATTCCTTCGGCGACGGCCGCTCGGGTCGCGTGCAGAGCGTCTTCGACACGACCTTTCTTCTGCTTCATGTCGGCCTCGGTCGCGGCACCAACACGGATGATGGCAACACCACCAACGAGTTTCGCAAGTCGCTCGCTGAACTTTTCCTTGTCGTACTCGCTCTCCGTCGCGTCTCGCTGACGTCGGATTTGTTCGACGCGCTGTTTGACGTCGTCTTGGGTGTCCTTCTCGACGATGATGGTCGTGTTTTCTTTGTCGACCTGAATTTGCTTCGCCTTGCCGAGTTGGGCTTCCGTGACTGTTTCCAACTTCAGGCCGAGGTCTTCGCTGATGAACTGGCCACCAGTCAGAATGGCGATGTCTTCGAGGATGGCTTTACGACGGTCGCCAAACCCAGGAGCCTTGACCGCACAAACGTCCAGAACACCTTGCATCTTGTTCACGACGAGACCGGCAAGGGCCTCACCTTCGACGTCCTCGGCGATGATCAACAGCGGCTTGCCGATCGTCTTGTAGTACATGTCGAGGAACGGCAAGATGTCGCGAAGGCTCGAAATCTTCTTCTCGTAAATCAAGATGCGGACGTCGTCGAAGTCGAACCGTAGGTCCGTCGTGTTGTTGATGAAGTACGGCGAGATGTACCCCTTGTCGATCTGAATCCCGTCGACGAATTCGAGTTCGGTTTCGGCAGTCCTGCCTTCTTCGACAGTGATGACGCCGTCTTTCCCGACTCGCGTCACCGCTTCGAACATTTTCTCGCCGATTTCCGGGTCGTTGTTGGCGCTGATCGTGGCGACGTGCTTGACGTCTTCTTCTTTCATTTCCGTCGCCTTCTTGCACAGATCTTCCCGCAAGAATTTGATGGTTGCCTCGACGGCCTTGTCGATGCCGCGTTTGACGGCCATCGGGTTGGCACCGGCGGTAATGTTCCGCAGCCCTTCTTGATAGACCGAGAGGGCCAACAACGTCGCGGTCGTCGTCCCGTCCCCGGCTCCGTCGGAGGTCTTCTGGGCGACGGCGTTGACGAGCTTGGCTCCCATGTTCTCGAACGGATCGGCCAGATCGATTTCCTTACTGACCGTGACGCCGTCCTTCGTCACCGTCGGGCCACCG
>CAYYUU010000893.1:0-3774 GCA_964474955.1 uncultured Alcaligenaceae bacterium
GGGCATCCATATACACCCCCTCCAAACCTCCCAAGGTATGATCTCGACATCAAAATAGATGTCCATGGCCAACACGTCTATGTGCGTCAGCGAGTCATCTGGACAAATCGCCATCAACGCCCAGCCGAAGAAATCGTCTTTAATAATCACACCCGCTATACGATTGAAGATAATGACATCGCACTGCTCGCGAAAACGCTGGAGGTCCTTCGTATAGCTCCGAGCAAGGCTATGGATTTTGACGGGCCGCCATGTGAAGTTAAGGCGATCGCAATCGTTGACCCGGAAACGAACATGAAAACACCAGTCGAGTTCTATTACTCTCCAAAAAATAAGACAGCGCTCAAAGTTCCACTACGGTCGACGATTAAGCAAGGCCAAAGCATCAGCATGGAGGTGACATTCAAACTACGGCTTCCCCAGAAACAGGGACGTTGGGGGCAATGGCGCGGAGTGACATTCCTGGCCCAGTGGGTTCCCATGGTCGCCTACTACGACGAGGAAGGTTGGGAACCCACGCCGTTCGTTCCATGGCACCAACCATTCTGCAATGAAGCTGGGATCTTTCGGGCGCGGATCACTCTGCCGCAAGGAGAAAAACTTGCTTGTCCCGGACCGATCGTAAATGAGCGATTGCTCGCCAATGGATGGAAGACCGTCACTGTGGGGCCGGTGACTGCTCGAGATTTTTCGCTTACATGCAGTCGGTTCTACAAAGAAGCACGAGGAAAAGTCGGAAACATAAGGCTTCGCAGTTTGTATCTGCCCGGGGCGGAACATTATGGTGAGCGGTTGATACAAATCGCTCAGGAAGCGATTCCTGTTTACGAAGCATGGTTCGGCCCGTTTCCGTATCCCGAATTCACTGTGGCGACGTCGTTTTTCGGATGGAACGGAAATGAGTGTGGTGGCTTGGTATTAATAGACGAGCGTGTCTATCACATGCCCCACATCGCCAATGGATTTGTCGACCATTTATTGTCCCACGAACTGTTGCATCAGTGGTTTTATAATGTCGTGGGAACGAACGGCTATGCCGAAACTTGGATGGACGAAGGAGTCGTTACATACTTCAGTCACAAATATATGAATCGAAAAGTCGGCAAAAACAACAAGATGCTCCGTTATCCAACGGGGTTAGAGTGGTTGCCAAACATTCGCCGCGAAGACTACCGCCACTACGGGCTTTTTGCCGCAATCGGGCGAGGAGATTCTTGCGCCACTGTCCAACCGATGGAAAAGTTCGGCCACTTGATGAACCTCTCAGCGATGGCATACGACCGCGGCGGGAAAATCGTTGGCATGATCGAAGATCGACTCGGCGAAGCGGCGATGCTCGATTTCATGCGACATATCTATCGAAAGTATTATTTCCGCGTGCTGCATGTCCGCGATTTTCAACGAGAATTGGAGTACTACACGAACCGATCCTGGAGAGAATTCTTCGATAATTGGTTGTTTGGCGATGGGATGACCGATTGGGCCATCAACGAAGTCCACATTGAACCGTATGATCCGTCCGCTGAAGAGGGAAACAAAGTCCAAGCTCACAACCCCAGGTCTCACTCGTTTTTCGATTGGTTCCGCAAACCTTGCGATCATGGCGGGCCTTACAAAGTGATTGTGTTAATCGCCCAGCGTGGGAACTATCCGGAGCCGACAACAGTTGGTTTTGCCTTTGATCACAACGACGAGTATTCTCTTCGAATCCCCATTTTACCCAATACTTCCGCGTTAGTCCTCGACGAATATGACGCGAAGGTTCTTGTGTTGGCGAAGAACTTAATTCGGCTGGAAATCATCCTCGACAAGAAACCGACTCAAATTAGCGTTGATCCGGACCAGGTGTTGGTGGATCGTGATCCTGGTAACAATCATTGGAGAACCAAGTTTCGGTTCCGATTCACCCCTCTGTATTTCATGCTCGATGAGACGGATATCACGAACGCTTATGACAAAGTGAATGTCATTGCCGGCCCCTGGGTCTATGGTTCCACATTCAACAATCCCTGGTTCACTCGTTCTCCACTTCTTGGAGTTCGTGCGGGTGTGTACCGAACACAGAAATACCGTGGTGGTGGGTATCTGGCATATCGAACGAACGACCGAAACTTGGTCGCAGGAATAGACGGAGTCTTTGAGCACCAACCGATCCCAAATGTCGAGTTTGGATTTCAGGCCGAGCAAAACATAGTCACTCTGGACGAGTCACACATCGATTGTAGTCGTGGTGCTATTTATGGGAGATATATCTTCACGCCGGGAAGTAGCCTCTATCTGCCACCATATAAATATGTCGAAGTATATGGAAATGTTCAGGATCGCTGTTTGCCCACTCCGCGCACCTTCACTCCTGATGCCGACCCATTCACGACGCAAACGTCGTTTGGGATTCACTATCACCAATATTATTTAACTCCGTATTGGGACCCCGAAGGTGGTGTTGCGGTGGACTTGACCTATGCAGCAGGGATTCCAGTCTTTGGGCAAGACAAAGATTTTCATCAGGTATTCGGGCAAGTGTCGTGGGTGAAGTCTATGCCCGACCCATTCGGCATTCTCAAAGATTCCCCGTATCTGGAGTGGTTAGCACAAAGTCGATTTGCTTTTCGATTGAACGGTGCCGTGGCGTTGCCGGATGAGGGACAATTCTTCTCGCTCGGCGGAGGGGTCTTGTTCCGGGGTTTCGATCTGAGAGAAAGGCAGGGGAGCAACACTTAGGTGGCGAGCGTTGAATGGCGTATTCCCATTGTGACGGGGATCCAGGCCGATTTCTTCGATCATGTCGCTGGACTTCGTGGAATATACTTCGTTCCCTTCTACGACGTTGGAAACGCCTATCTCAATGGTCGCGAAGTAGGATCGACGGCTCACGCAGTTGGAGGTAGTCTTCGCTTTGATGTGGCTTGGTTTGGATTGATCGAACGCACAATGCTACGGGCAGACGTGGCTAAGACTTTGAACGACAATTCACCGTTCCAATTTTGGTTTGGGATTCAACACCCGTTCTAATTCTCGATATTCCTCAGCACGTCATCCGTGTTGGCATATTCTATCCCAAGCCGTTCGCCTTCTTCCTTGGCGGCATCTTGATAGAGATTCGCTTCCGGGACATCGATTCCAGCAGAAGCATCTTCGACTAATACTACCCGGAACCCCGCGGCTCGAAAATCTTTTGCCGCATAGAAACAACATATGTTCGTCGCAAGCCCACAAATAACAACCGTCGTAATGCCTTCTGCTCGATATAGATCAATCATACCCGGATGTTGTGCCGTAACGGCATACGCTTCGAAATGGGGATGGTGGCCCTTTCGCCACACTACTTGAATCTTATGTGTCTCAAGGCCCGGAACGAACTCGGCTCCGGGCGTCTTCATCACACAATGCGGCGGATATAAATCATCCCGCTGACCGAAGAAACTACAGTGCTCCGCAGGATGCCAGTCGACACTCGCATCGATACGTTGCCATTGAGGTTCGAGCAAACGGTTGATGTTGGGAATGATCGTAGTCCCGCCGGGAACGGGAAGCTCGTCTGGACAGAGTTCGGTGAATCCTTGTTGAACATCAACGACGAGGAGAGCGGTTTCATTCGGACGGATTGCATTCATGGATAGTCTCGTGAACGGAACACTCCGGGGGAGGTCACTTACTCTTCACCGTACTCACAGAGGCTCGTCAACAGCGCTGTGAAGTCCTTGCGGTCGTGAACTGAGTCATCAAATTCTAACCCAGTCGATTCTCCACAATGAACATCGCGAATCCTCACCA
>CAYYUU010000894.1:0-3773 GCA_964474955.1 uncultured Alcaligenaceae bacterium
CCAAATCAAATCTTATCTGAAGTACGTTCGAGAAGAAGCGAAAAAGTGTTTTGATCAAGGTCTCACCGCTATCGAAGCTTCCAAACAGATCGACTTTGGAGATTACTCAAACTGGTATTGTCCATCTCGCATTTACGGCAACGTCGAACGGGCCTATCGCGAATTCCGCAACCAACCTTTCGACGCTCCTTGGCCCATTCCAAAAGTCTTGGACGCGATTTATCAGGTTGCCCGAAGTCGCGGTTTGGAGGTGGGATTTTGAGAAATGTACCGGTTGGTTGTGGCCCCCGACAACGACCGATCCGGAGTCGCTGGGTTCGGGTCTTCGCGCGAGGTTCTTCCTGTTGCCTATCGCCTATGCCACGACAACTATTGCCTAATCCGTCCTCGCCAAATATTTGGGAACCGAAAACGCGAGCAAGCTCTCCAAAAGATACACGCAGCCGTTACGTCGTCCTCTTCATAATTGCTCGTGTCAGGACCCCAATGCGCAACCCAGCCCAAAACTTGCCAGGAAAGCAGAATCGACACTCCGTAGAGTTGTGTCAAAGGGTATACTGAACATGACGAACGCGGCGCGTCGTGCTCGGCAAGGGCAACAGGTGTACGGTTTGCCTCAATGTTCTGGAATTGTCTTTCCACCAGCCGGAAGTGCAAGCAATAAATTCCTACACCTACCTGAAGCGCGAGCGAGGATCCGAGCGCAGTTGGCTTTTGCTGCGAAGCAGCCGAAAGCCACCGGAGCGATCAAAAGACACTGTGCGAAGCGGGAAATACGCTTCAGGCCGATTCCAAAATAGATAGGTACAGGAGAACGTGTTTAACCACGCACTCCGCACCCCCAATTCAAGCAGACATCATTCGAGCAAGGCGATTCCATGGAGTACACGGTCGAAAATATAAGTGGGCTGCTCATGCGCAGCAAGCTCCTCAATCCGGACCAAGTCCAGGAAGTGTACCAACGTTGGGTCAAAGAAGGAAAAGACAAGGCCAGCAGTTCCCCCCACTACCATAAGTGGTTGGTGACGAACCAATACCTGACAGAGTACCAGGCGTCTTTGCTTTCGCGAGGACACGCCGACGACTTCTTCTTGAACCAGTACAAGATCCTGGAGCGGATTGGAAAAGGCCGCAACGCTGGCGTCTACAAGGCCATACACCAGATGGGCCAAGTCGTCGCCATGAAGGTCTTACCGCCGTCGAAAGCCAAGGACGAAAAGCTCCTCAATCGATTCTTGCGCGAGGCACGGCTGGCACTTCGACTCAAGCATCCAAACGTGGTACGATCGTTCGAGATGGGGCAGTCCGGCGCCTTGCATTTCATCGTGATGGAAATGCTCGAAGGCGAGACGCTCGACGACATCCTGGCCCGCCGGAAAAAGTTGCCCTACAAAGAAGCAGTCCGATTGATTTACCAGGCCCTTCAAGGACTCCACCACATCCACGAACAAGGGATGATTCACCGCGACATTAAGCCATCGAACTTGATGCTGATCCCGACGGCCAACGCCAACAATCCCGACACCACAGTCCAATGCACCGTCAAAATTTTGGACATCGGTTTGGGCCGCGAATTGTATGACGAAAACGCCAAGCCGCGAGAAATGCTGACCGACTTGACGGGCGAAGGCGTGATACTCGGGACTCCCGACTACCTCTCTCCGGAGCAAGCCCGCGACGCTCGCAATATTGACATTCGGGCCGACATCTACAGCCTCGGGTGCGTGCTTTATCATTGCCTGACAGGCCACCCGCCGTTTCCCGATTCGAACATGTTACACCAACTCGTGCGGCACGCGACCGAAACGCCGCGTCCCGTCCGCGAACTGGTCCCCGACGTCCCCGAGGCACTCCAGCAAGTCCTCAACTGGATGCTCGCGAAGAACCCAGCCCAAAGATACCCAACGCCCGACCGGGCAGCCCAATCGCTGCGAATGTTCATGGTTGCCGGTGCGGAAGCGAAACCTATCGAGCAACAGTCGCAGCAGATGCGACGCTACATCACTTACCTTGAGACGGGACAAACCCTAAAAGAAGATCCCGCTTCCAAGGCCCCATCACCGCAACAAGCGAAGCCGAATCCGCCCGCCCCGCAATCGCCTGCTCCTGCGGCGAAACCGCCAGTTGCCAAGGCACAACCTGTGTCAACTTCCGCCCCGAGTTCCAACGGAGTCAGTGCCCCAGTTCCTCAACCATTACCTTTTCGAGGGGATGCCGCGAACGTCCCCGAAGCCGTAACGGCCTCGGCTGCTCCCGCCTCGACGCCTGCCGAAGCAGCGGCAGCAAAGAGAAGTGTCCCGACTCCCGCAAAACCAGAAAAACGCAAGCCGAAGAAAAAAGAGCGATCCAAAAGGCGAGACGTACCGACGGCGAATCCTGTCGCTCCAGGTCCCGGCATCCCAAGCCCCGAAGCGCCTTCGCCCGACGATTTCGACGTCGAGCTGGTTTCGATGCCACAACCCGAGACAACCAACCCCCCAGCATCAAGTTGGTTGCCTCAGGGTCGTCGAGATTGGTGGATGTTATTTCTCGGAGCGACGGCCATCGGATTGGCCGTGGGGATTGGATGGGTGATGGCCCAACTCACTTAGGAATGAGAGAATAATTCTGATACGTCGGTTGCGTGGGTTGTCTTCAATTCACACCAGCCCGCAGCGCGATAATCGCTTCAAGCCTGACTCCCACTGGTTCCCACAAACGAGATGGGCCAAATTGACTAGACCAGAGCGTTCTCGAAATAGTTATCGATTTCCCTGCGGAGTAATGATCCGCACTCCGCCCTGTCCAAACCCACCTTGTTGAAAACCACTCACGCCAAACCGGTTCTGAACTACGCCTGTTCGAGGCACTGCGCCTTGTTGGAAATTCCGGAGCGGAACGCCAGTTTGTTGAACTCCGCTTTGCGGGAAGCTACGGCTAAGAACAGAGCCTTGTTGAAATCCACCTTGTTGGAACACGCGGAGCTGAAATCCATTGAAAAGTTGATTTTGCAACACTTGTTGTTGGATTCCGCTTTGCAGTAGGTTATTCGGACGAACCCCAGGTTGAAGAAGGTTCTGGGTAGTTGCTGGGACGGTCCCGAACTGCAACTGTTGCGGAACTCCATTTTGGACTCCCGGGAGAACGAGCCCCGATTCCAACAATCCATTTTGAATTTGCAGTTGTGGAATTCCGGTCTGGACTCCAAATTGTGGTTGGGGCACCGGAAATAGAAAACTCGGCTGTTGGGCTCGAATGAATGGACGACCACGTCGGAATTGACCTGCGTTCTGCGGAGTCGTGACGCGAGCCCGCGGAACATTTTGTGGAGTTGTGACTCGCGCCCGAGGGATATTCTGTGGTGTCGTGACTTTTGCACGGGGCACATTATTCGGAGTCGTTATTGATTGGGCGAACAGTCCGCCAGCTTGCAAACTACAAACGAAAATGGACGCCACCACGGCGCGTGAGAATAAGCGTTCTTTGCGATGAAATGCCATGATCTTTTTTTCTCCAGAAGTGTTGTTTGCTATCCATGTTCACTGCAAGTCTTAACCATGCAACAATGATACCATCGGCAGAATTTCTTCGAACGGGCGGATTAATAATTATCGTGTGTTGCGGTGTGGTATGGAGAGTGTCCTCTTTGTTTGATAGTACTAGGCACACTCCGTGTGCCGTTGTCTTTGTTGTTGTTTTGTTTTGGATTGCGGCAGCGAAGCTGACGCTTTGGTAGTTTTTGTTATTGTGATTGTTTTTGTCTTGTTTCGGAGAGTGTCGTCTTTCGCCCCGTG
>CAYYUU010000895.1:0-3748 GCA_964474955.1 uncultured Alcaligenaceae bacterium
GAACCTGGTGTTCCGTTGATACTCTTGGGTGAAGGCCGCCACATCAGCTCCTCTGGGTATGTCTCTAAATTTTGGATGTGGTTGTATTCCACAAGCCTGGAGCGCGAGCGAAGGACAATCAAAGATCCTTCGCTCGCGCTTCAGGCTTGTGTCGGAGGGTCGAAAACCCTGCGTGGTACATCGTCTCTTCTTGGCTTAAGTTGACCTTCGTAGCCACCTCTTGGTATTGTCCACTGCATCAAAAGGAGGCAACGCCATGAGCCCAAATGACATTTACTTGAACGAGAAGCAGAAACAACAAATCGCAGCATTGGCCGAGCAACAGAACAAACCTTGGGAAGAAGTTCTTGAGGAAGCTCTGACGCGTTATGCCGAATCAACGGGCGTGCCGCCGGAGCAACCTCAACGTCCTCGGCGTGTTCCTGGCAGCGCGAAAGGCAAGATCTGGATGGCCCCAGATTTCGACGAGCCTTTGGAAGAGTTCAAGGACTACATGTAAATGAATGTCCGTTGACCGTTCCGTCCTCGACATTTCCTCTGATCGCACTTCCTCCAAAACCCACCCACCCCAAAAATTCCTGAACACAACTCTCCGATTTCCGGCACTATAAAGTGGAACTCATTAGAGCGGTTCACGCTTGCGTTGGGGACAATTCAAAGTCCCTCTCCCCGCTTGCGGGGAGAGGGACTTTGAAAAAGAAACCGTACCCAAACCAATCGTGAACCGCTTTAATGAGTTTTTACGACCAAAATCGGCAACAGCGAAAACTCTCTTCTACAAGCCTGAAGCGCCAGCGAAGGTGTCTCTTGTCCCTCGCTGGCGGCTCAGGCTTGTATCCAGACCCGGCTTTCGCTGGCCCTTCAGGCTTGTTCCAAATCCTCACATTACCGACCTTGGTTGGCAGAACTACATGAGGGCAGCCCGGGAATCTGTTCCGTTACTGTTTTTTCAAAGGCAGTAACTCGATCCGCCGGAAGAAAATCTCCGCTCCTTCGGATTGAAAAAGGATTTTGCCTTTTCGGTGGCTCGCGTGCGTGCCTTTGTTGACGACCGTGCCGTTAAGAACATTGGTGATCGTCCCACCATCGCAAACGCATTCGAGCGTGTTCCACTGGCCAAGCACGTTCTCGACATCTTTCTTCCCGCGGAAACCAACAATGTCGGTCCACTTCGGCGACCGCGCGTACCAGTTGATCCGCCCACCCTTGAACTCTCTGGGTTTGGCCTTTGGGTTGTAATACCAACCGCCTCCGCGTTTCTCGGCGGTGACAGTGAGTTTTGGAGTGCTCTTTTTACCCCGCACAAGAATGAAGTCGCCGGTCCCGCCTTCTATGAGTTGGCACTCGATGGATTCGAGCCACACACCACCGGCGGCTCCGTCTTCGCCCACGCAGTGTAGGAGAACGCCGCTATCGCGAGCCCCGTATCGTCTTCGCGGACCGGTCTTTTTGCCCCACTTGTATTCCACGACGAGACGATAGTTCTCGTACTCTTTCTCGGTAATGAAACAGCCAAATACCTCACCGGAAACGCGAATCATTCCGTTCTTGACGGTGAAGACTTTCTCGGGATCTTTGTTCTTCCCGTACTTGGCGAGGAAAGTGTAGAAGTTGGTGAGGTCTTTCCCATTGAACAATTTAATGGGTTTCGTGACGTCTTCGGCTTGGACGGCAGGAATGGCAAGGGCAAATCCCCACCACACCCCGAGGGCGAGGGCAAAAGCGATCATTCGGCTCATCGGTCTTCTCTCCTTTGGATGGCGTCTCTTCGTTCGCGGCGTTCCCGACGTTCCCGGCGGTCCACGGGGCGTCCCATGTCCTCTGGGCCGCGGTCTTCGTGTGTCGATAGGAACAAGTCTTCGAGAGTGATTCGTTTTTCAATGAGGTGGCGGATGCTGAGGCCCCGACTCCGCAAAAGATCGACAATGTCGTCGATGCTCTGGCCTTCCGTCAGAGTCAATTCCCAGAACCGCCCAGTCCATTGGGCTTCATAACCTCGGTCCAGTATCTCTTGTTCCGGAAACGTCTGGTCCGGACCAATCCCGAGGATATAGAGGCCCTTCTGTTCGGTCAGTTCCGAAACCGTCCCTTCCCGAATCATCTCGCCTCGTCGGAGAATTGCGACTCGGTCACAGACCAACTCGACCTCGCCGAGTAAGTGGGAATTCAGGAAGATCGTCGTTCCCAAGCCTTTGAGTCTCTGGAGCATCTCGCGAATTTTTCTTCTTCCAACCGGATCGACGCCATCGGTCGGTTCGTCGAGAAAGATGACGTCCGGGTCGTGAAAAAGAGCCTGGGCAATCCCGAGCCGCTGTTTCATTCCCTTCGAATACGTCCGGATTTTGTAATCTTGGCGGCTCGACAACCCGACCAGGTCGAGTGTTTCGGGAATTCGTCGTCGTCGTTCGGTACGCGAGAGTCCGAGCAACTGGCCGTAAAAGTCCATCAAGCTAGCCGCCGTATGGTAGGTGGGAAATCGGTGATCTTCGGGAAGATATCCGACTCGCTCTCGAGGCTGGCGAGCACCCGCCTTCTGGCCGAGCAATTCGGCGTTGCCTTCCCACCCCCGCGTGATCCCCAACATGATCTTGACCAGGGTAGTCTTGCCCGCGCCGGTCTGGCCGAGCTAGCCGTAAATTTCTCCACGTTCCACCGAGAGCGTGACTCCGCCAAGTGCCTCGATGCTGCCATATCTCTTTCGCAAATCACGTATCGCGATGACTGCCACGGGTTCGCCCTCTCAAGTAATGGAATGGTCCAGTCAGTCTACGCGAGAGATTCCGCGAAGTCCACGATTGAGTAGCTTAGAAAAACGGTGCGAACGATCGGCCTACCAACCTCTCATTCGCCATGTGGACAAACGTATAATAAATGGAAGAATAAAGTTTCGGATGATCAATAGGAGAGAGGCCGTCATGGACAACCGAACCATTGCCAAGGAATTGTCGCGACAGGCGAACAAATACGAACAAGAGGCGACGAATCTTTACCGCGTGATGGGTTATCGACGGGCCGCAAACACAATCGCTCGGTTGTCGGTTCCCGTGGCGGACCTGCTGGAGTCGGAAGGGATTGCCGCGCTCGAGCGGTTGCCCTCGATTGGCAAGAATTTGGCGTTTGCCATCGAGCGGTTCGTCACAACGGGCGATTTTCATGCTTTCACTGACGAAGCCCACCAAGTGTCCCGGGACGACAACGTTCGCGACTTGGCGGGCGTCGGGCCGCACACGGCTCAGTTGCTTTGGGACGAACTGGGAGTCCAAACGATCGCGCAATTGGAAGAAGCGATTCAAGTCGGAAGACTCGACGACCTCCCGCTTGGCCCGCGACGCCGAGAGCGATTGGTCGCTGCCATCGAAGGGCACCACGCTCGACTCGAAGCGACGAAGGTCAATCCAAACGAACCCTCGGTCGCCGAGTTGCTCGCCCTCGACG
The DNA here is from genome assembly GCA_964474955.1 of uncultured Alcaligenaceae bacterium. Lineage (GTDB taxonomy): Bacteria > Planctomycetota > Planctomycetia > Gemmatales > Gemmataceae > CAYRFQ01. Next base: position 3,436 of record CAYYUU010000895.1, read on the forward strand.
AGGTCTATCGAGAAAAGGCGAGAACGAACAATTTGCCGACCATCGCTCCTTTCCAGAGCAATCCAGATGGAGCGAAATGGCTTCCAATCTTTGCGACCAAACGAGGCCCGTGGCAATATCGAGCGCTGTTCTCGAATACGGCGCACGCTCACCGAAAAGGACGAACGAACGACTGGGTTGTGATCTATTTTCAATCCGAAGCTCACGAAGGACAGCGGACTGCCGTCACGGAAGAGAGAGGGGACCTGAAAGGGCTCCGTGTCGTGAACGGCCGCGAAGAGGAATGCCGCGAGTTTTACAAGCAGGCGGCGTA
>CAYYUU010000896.1:0-3738 GCA_964474955.1 uncultured Alcaligenaceae bacterium
GCCTGCTTTGTTGCCATCTCCTATCTTGCCCGCACGATCGATCCGGCCAGCTATGGCCTGATCGAATTCGTCATTGGGCTGACGGCCCTTGCCGCCGTGTTCGTCGAATTCGGCTTCGGACCCATCGCCGTTCGCGATTTCCTTGGGCCGTTCTTGCCATCTCCGGTGGTCGTGAAAGACGGTTCGGATTATCGTCTCGACTACGACCGTCCGCAATCGATTGGTCGCGTCCGGAGCTTCTTTGGGAACGTTGGGATCCTGCTTCGTGGTTTTTGCTACATCCGGACGCTCGGCGCAGCAGGACTCCGACAACTCAGCGAAATGGCCGTCCTAAACGCGAATTATCTTCTGGCCCTGTTGAAGGATCATTTCGAAGTGCCACACGGCGATCGGTGCATGCACGAGTTCGTCGCGAGTGCGCGGCAACTCAAACGAGAACGACGGATCACGGCCATGGACATCGCCAAACGTTTGCTCGACTATGGCTACCACGCTCCTACGGTGTACTTTCCGCTTGTCGTCCCTGAAGCTTTGATGATCGAGCCTACGGAAACCGAGAGTAAGGAAACGCTCGATGCTTTTGCCGAAGCAATGCTCAAGATCAAGGACGAAGATCCGGACGTGCTCCACAAGGCCCCGCATACTCTCTCGATTCAGCGCCCCGATGAAGTCAAAGCCGTCAAGGAGCCGATTCTGCTGTGGCAATCTTGAGTGTCCGCCAGCTTCCGTTTGCATTGGCCGATGGTCCGACGAACATGGCCGCTGACGAAACGATGCTCGTGTCGGCGGCCAACGGAACGGCCTCCTTCCGGCTGTACGGTTGGTCCGAACCGACGCTCAGCTTGGGATATTTCCAACCACAGGTAGTTCGTCAGCACCATCCAAAGTTGGCGAGCTTACCATTCGTCCGCCGTCCTTCGGGTGGGTTGACTCTGGTACATCATTACGAATTGACATACGCGCTGGCGCTGCCGGAATCCCACCACCAGAGCTTGCCACATCCGATTTGGCTCTCGAAACACCATCAATTGATCGTCCGGACCCTCGCGGAATTTGGAGTGACGGCGAAGATGGCCGAAGAAGATGGCCCGGAAATCGACGATCCGCTTTGTTTCAAACACATCACGAAAGGCGATCTGCTCATCCAGAACGAAAAGGTCGTCGGTAGCGCCCAAAGAAAACTTCGAGGAGCCCTTCTTCAACATGGGGGAATTTTGTTGGCGCAGAGTCCGTTGACGCCGACGCTTCCAGGCATTGCCGAGTTGACGGGAACTCCTATCGAACTAACTGATCTTTGCGATATTGTGGGATTGGCAGTTCGGCGTGAAACAGCGTGGAAGGTTCACGATGGGGAATGGACTGACGAAGAGCTGACTTTTACTCAGAAGTCGATTCGGGACAAATATTCTCAGAAAAAATGGAACGAGAAACGGTGACGGGGGGTCGAGGAAATTCGCTCCCACCAAATGAAAAACCACCGAAACAGGTCGGGCACCCTATTTCGGTGGTCAAGTTTTAGATCGTCGACGACAAGTCAAAGAAGGGGGTCTACTTAGAAGGGGGTCTTTTGGCCCACAGGCGGGACTGTTGGGACTGCCGGAGGGATGTCCAGATTCATGGGGTCATTAGCCGGAATCGGCGCGCCGACCGTACCACCAGCGGAAGGAGGTTCCACCCCGGCACCAGCACCACCAGGCCCCGGCACTGGACCAGTTCCTTCGTTCTTGTTGCCACCTTCTTCTTTGTTCTCTTCGTTCTTCTTACCTCCTGGCAGCTTGTTGTGCGGATCTTGAGGATGTGCGCCAGGACCAGGTACGACACCACCAGGTACATTTGCTCCGTGAGGCACAATTCCAGGAACGCTGCCACAGCCACCGGTGGTTCCGCCGTAGATGGCACCGCCGCCGTAGATGGCACCGCCGCCGCAGCACCCACCGTCGTAGCTCTCACAACAATCGCATCGGTTGCGTCGGAACAGTCCACGAAGGCGGCTTCCGAAGCGCCACCCCGAACCGCAACAACTTTGCGATTCTTGATAGCCACCATAATACCCGCCGTCGCAACAACCAGAACCGGTCACGACTTCTCCGCAGCAAGCGTCGCCTCCACAGCCACGGCCGCGGAACAAGCCAAATCCTTGGAAGCCACGCATGCGGTCGCGGAGGCGGCTAAAGAGCCCACCACCACAGCAAGACGTGTCTTCGCAACAATCGCCCCCGGCATAGTATCCCCCGCCGTGGTATCCACCACTGTAATGAGCGATACCACCGGCACCACAGCCGGAACATCCCGAACCAGAGACGACAACGGGTGCGGCGACCGGAGCGGCAGCGACGGGAGCGTTGCCCCCTGAGTGATCGCCAGCAAGCATGGCCGCTGTCATCAAGACAAGAGCAGCATTCACGAGGTTTCCTCCTAGTCAAATTTAGTTGGACTCACGATTGGCGGCCATCCAAGCCCCATCGATCCATCAAATGTCCTGACTCCTTGGCCGCCAGCGAAGACCGCATCGGCCAACAACACCCATCTTGGTCAGGGGTCGACTCGGGCTCTTGTACCAGTTACGAAGAAATGCTTCGTGTTGGATTGGAGCCAGCCAAGCCTGCAATTCGATGGCGTCGCTACTCGCGTTCGACAACCTGTCCTTCCATCTGATTTTCAGATGGTTGGTTTCGGTTCTCTCCGCCTACAAAGTCTCCGAAGAGAAGCTTTGTCCGGAGTAGGACACGAGTATTCATCGGTTCGCAAGAGGTCCCCCCTTTAACAGCGTTTCCTGGAGAACCAGAAGTTCCCTGGCCTCCTGGCCCCCGACTCTGCTGTATTTTCGCAACATGTCGGTTTCTTGGAAGACGCGAATTTTGAGGGGTGAGATAGGTGCGGATCGTAGACAAAGATGATCAAAGTCGGACGCTCGCCGAGGATCATAGAAGTGGTAGGAATGGACAAATGCGAGAAAGAGGAAGTGTCGCCTGAGCAAGGTGGCCAGGCGACCGATTTGGGAATGCAATTTTGTGAGGATCGTAGCACAGGTTTTTAACCTGTCCCGAGTTTTCTTGGACAGGTTAAAAACCTGTCCTTCGAATAATCCTTACCAATTTTGGTTGCCAAAACTTTAGAGAATGCCGGCTCCGAAACTATTTTCGGACCGACCTTCTTCGCGCTCAGTCTGTTGGACTTCGTGGTGCGTGTGGACAGACCGCCCGTTATGAGCACTATGTGTGCGATACCCTTCGATGGGCTTCCCGTCGAGGCGTGTGACGAGCGCGGCGTAGCTGTCCTCATCGTAGTCGGAGTCGTAATCGTCGTACGTGCAAATATAGCCAGGTTGTTTTGCCCGTTCGCGTTCGTCTTGGTACGCCTTGAGGACCGCCGTTTGGATGACTTCGCGGCAGGCCGAATTGATCGGGTGGGCGATGTCGGCGTGGAGCTTCGCGCGACCATCCGCGTCGCGAGTCGCTCGATCTTCGTCGAGTTTGGTTCCGCACTGGTTGCAGAACCGCGCCCGTAAGTGATTCTTGCAACCACAATGTTGGCAACGATCAGTGAGCTTCCGGCTCGGCATGGCCACGAAAGAACCCTTGGTTCCTTCGATGATCTTCAAGTCACGAACGACGAAGGCATCGTCGAATGTGACGGAGCAGAAGGCCTGCAGACGTTCGTTGTTGTCTTCCATGAGCTTGATACGGACTTCGGTGATGACCACAGTTGAATCTCCTTTGTGTCTGTGGCACTATCTTG
>CAYYUU010000897.1:0-3738 GCA_964474955.1 uncultured Alcaligenaceae bacterium
ACCGCTTTTTACGAGCTAAACTTCACTTGATTACCACACCCGCACGGTCGGCAAGTTCTCGCTAAAATACGTATCCACCGAATGCAGGAATCGATAAAAGTGAATTCGAAAAAGCTTACGGCTCATCTACAACAAGATCGATATGGAGATTTTTGGTTGACCGATGCCATTCGACCATCTCTCCAACATCAAATAATTCCGCGGCAAGGCTACCGGTTGGAAACTTACCGCGACGCGTCGAAAACGATCCAGGTGCCGGTTTTGGCCGCGGCAGTCTCCCGCGAGAGATTGTTCGACGTCTTTTTGGATCTCCTGGATGCCCTCGGTGATGTCGTCGATGTCGTTCTGGAAACCAGTCACGACTCGGATGGGACGGCCCATCGGGATCTGCACCGCAGTCGGATCGACCTGCCCATTTTGCAAAGTCATCTTTACGATTTCGAAGACTTATTGCTCCATGACGGTTGCACCGGAATTGCAGTACTGAGTGCCACACAACCCATCGAAGTTCAGTTCGACGAACACAAGTTGCTCGTCGTCTATGCCGAAGACTTGCGGCCTTTCGAAGAGACGATGTTGGCGTTTGATGTCGAACGAGATGATACGCTGTCTTTGATTACCGAAGGTGAGCACCTCCACAACACGAACCCAAAGTATGTCGATCAATTCGACGCGCTTTGCTATCGCCTCGGCGTCGGAGAACACGCAGAACCGGTCAATTGGTAGAGCATAGAAAATCGCCCAAGTTTTCTTCTCTCTCCAAATCGATGGAAGACGTTCAAGCAGTCCAGACCGCGATCGATCTCCTTCTGGGAGATAACGCGGTCTCGGGTTCTCCTCCAGAATTCTCCTCGTCAGAATTTCGCACGCTTGTTCTCGAGTTTCTCGCCGAGATCCGCGCCGACTATGTTCGGTGGGGTTTGGAAGATGAGAGCGATTACGATAATGTTTGGATGCAAGATGGCGATTTTGAAAATGCGTTTGTTGTGGGAATTTCATTGACACCCGAATGGGTAAACGTTTGCGCGGGTCGCGGCCATTCACAAGAAATCCGCCGCTGCGACTTCTTTTCGGACTTGGTGGCCACAGCAAAGATGGCCAATCCACCTCTCACCATTCCGCGAGACGTGTTTGATCGATGGTTGAGTTTGGACGCGGAATGATTCCGCGTCGGTCTATTCTTCGCCTTCCAAGTTTTCGACAGCCTCTCTCAAAGCTTCATATTCTTCTCGACATTCCCAACACATTGCCAAGTGTTCCCGGACAAGCTCGAACGCTTCGATGGGAGTTTTTCCGTCGAGCGACGCTTCCACAAATGTTCCCAAGTGCCGCAGACATTCCTCACAAGGGGTTTCCATCGGCTTAGTATTTTGCACGAGAAAAGTGAGCATTTTCAGATGCTCGTTTGTCAGCCGACACGAAGTCGGTCGTCCCGACACGAAGTCTTGCTTGGTCGAATCTTGCACCATCGTCCGAAGGACCTCAAGGTAAGATTGGGAAATTTTCATTCGCATTCCTCTGGAAAGGGGGCGTTCGACGCCCCTCTTGTTCTGAATTTCTTATCAGCCTTTGGAATTACGCCGCACATCTTATGCCGTATTTCGGGCATCACTCCGAGCGATGATTCCAGGCTTCACCAAGCGACCACACGGCAACCCCGAGCAGAACAACATCTTTGATCAGGAATTGACCCGGTAAGACCGAGAGTACAGGAAACCCCCCGGCTTCTTGTGCCCAAATTCCCGGAGTCGTCACGAGAAAGCTCAACGTCGTCAAAAACATTCCCACCGCCAACAGACTTCCCAACGCCGAGAGCCTTGCCGATATCGGTCTCGTAGCAATAAAGCTCGCAATGAGCAGGATTGCTGCGCCCAAGACCATTCCAAATCCACGGACGTCAAACACTTGATAAACCCAACTCATCAGGGGGCTGTTGGCGACCAATCCTTGAATGCCTTTGGCCTCGTATTCGGTGAACTTCATGGCACCGATCCAGACAAGGACCCCAACTAATCCATAACGGATGAGTCCAGCCCCTATGGCTTGCAGGTCGAAGAGAGAACTCCGAAGACTGTTTTTTTCTGCGGCAGAGCCGGTTCCTGGAGTGGTCGCCAAAGTAAATAGTTGCGTAGCGGTAGCGTCAGACATGAGATTGTCCCTCCTATTTCGAAAGCTGTTCTTTTGGTTGTGGTGAATTGGTTTCGTTATTTCTGAAGAAATGACGCGCGAACGCGAGAGCGTCTTACTTTGGCTGTGTCAGAAATGTCACATTCTCAAGATGGGGTCTGGGGGATCGCGAACTTTGGGTTGGAGAAAGGAGTAGGCACACTCGGAACGCTAAAGAAATGCTTGTCCGGTTCGTACATACACGCAATTTGCGTGGACGTTGATATTGGCGGAGTTTTTCTCCGGTTACACGCGAGCCGCGTGTACCTACGACAAAAACGAAAAACGGACACTTATGTATTTTTGTTCCGAGTGTGCCTACTACTTTGGTGCGTTCGCCGCGTAAGTTTACCTATTCGAAACCGATGGGTGCTCTATTTCTTCGCTTCCGCAGCTCGAACGTAGCGTGAATCTTTCTTGTTGGTAGGTCGGACGACAATAAACCCACCATTGGGTCCGGGGACAGCCCCTTTGACGAGCATAATGTTTTCATCTTCGTCAATCTGGACGACCTTCAAGTTTCGGGTGGTCTTACGTCGGTTCCCGTATTTCCCCGGTGCTTTGCGACCTTTCTTGGGACGACCCAAGCCTCGGTTACTACAGTTCGAAGCGGTACTCCCAATTTGCCGGTGGTTCTTCTTGGACCCGTGGCTAGCGGGCATACCCTTGAAGCCCCACTTCTTCATCGCTCCGGCGTAGCCTCGTCCTTTGATCGTCCCGATGACGTCGACCGCGGGAACTTCACTAAACACACCTTTGACGTTCAAGATCAAGCCAACTTCGACGGGGACTTGCTCGTACTGTGGCTCTTGGTCTTCGCCGCCCTCTTGCGATTCCTTCAACTTGTTGACCATCACCTCGGTGGCGGGTGTCTCCAATCGGAACTCTCGAATTTTCCGAGGCGGTTCGCATTCGGGCTTCGGCGCGAGTGGTTTCGCCCCGGGCGTTTGTCGTCGCTTCGATTCCATGCTGGCCGAGACGTGGCCCCTTTCGGCGCGAGTGGCTTTCTCACGCTTCTTTTCGCCGACGCCAATTTGAATTGCTTCGTAGCCATCGCGATCTTTATCTCGAACCATCAGGACCGGGCACGGTCCGAGTTGCAGCACCGTGACGGGAACGACGTCGCCGTCCTCGGTGAAGATTTGCGTCATCCCAACTTTGTAGCCAATCATTCCAAGTGCCATGGTGGGTTACCTCCACTTGTTCTGGTCGCGTTCGCTCTTTGAGTTTGCGGTCCAGTTCGGATTCACGTCGGAACACTGCGGCACAGGCAGGAGGTTCCGCCCGATTCCTCGGGGTGGTGATCGGAAAAATGTTATTATGGACGCCTGGGAGAAATTGTCTAGTGGGAGATGGGCTGGGTTGCTCCTTTGGATTTTGGAATCGGTGGTTGGTGTGTTGTACCAACCCGAAGCGCGAGCGTGGATCTGAGCGAAGCGGGCTTGGTGTGTTGTACCAACCCGAAGCGCGAGCGAGGATCTGAGCGGAGTTGGCTTTTGCTGCTTGGCAGCGGAAAGCCATCGAAGCGAAATAGAAACATGTGCGAAGCGCGAAACAACGCTTTGTTTCTAC
>CAYYUU010000898.1:0-3730 GCA_964474955.1 uncultured Alcaligenaceae bacterium
GATGGATCACGTTGACAGTGTCGTCGACGAGAAGTTCGTCATACGTCGCATACCCCTTCGACAAAACGAGATGTGCGGCTGCTTGTTTGCTTTTCTCGGCGGACGAACCAAGAATGCCAATGACAGATCTGCCGAGGCGGCGCAATGCTTCGACGTGTTCGGGGCAGATGAAACCTGTGCCAACGACGGCGGTGGTTGTCGTCATTCGAATGTCTCCTTGGGGTTGAGTATCTTGTCTTTTACTGACGCCTGTCTTTGTTTTGCTAGTAGTAGGCACACTGAGTGTGCCGTTGTCATTTGGTTTGTTGTTTTGTTTTGGATTGCGGCAGCTCGCTGCCGCTTTGGTACATTTTCTGTTTTTATTGTTTCCCTTTTTCTTTTTCTCCTCGTCCGTTTTCGCTTTCGGAGTCCCGCCGATTTCGTCTGTTGTTTTCCTCTCGTCATTCGTTGACAAAACGATCGAAACACCCAGAGAGGCGCAATTGCAAACCACCATTCCATTCGTCAAGATAGCAATGACGTTATCCAACACAGAATCCCCAATAACACTCTCTGAGGATACGACATGCGTCGCCTAGCGTTTCTCACCTTGCCCTTGTTTTTTGTCCTGGCTCAGTCCGGTCTTGCTGACGATCCGGATGCCAAACAACTCATCAAACAAGCCGTCGCTGCCGCCGGAGGCGAGGCAAAGTTACTCAAGTTGTTTCGGATTCGGGAACGTCTCAACGTCAGTGCCGACCCCAAGAAGAAGGGAAACATCCGAGTCTCCGTGTTGCAGCCACCGAAGTACTGGTGGATGGGCAAGCGCGAGCGAGTCAGCCAAAACAAGGAGCCAGCGACGTTCCTGGTGTGGGCGTGGACTCTTGGAGTCTTCCTCGATCCGGCCTCGAAGGTTATGGTTCTGCCGGAAATCACCGAGGCGGGCAAACCCGCTTTCGGTTTGCGGGTGAGCGGAGCAATCAAGCCGCCGATGGACGTTTACTTCGACAAGGCCAAGAGCCGCCTGGTGCGGATCGACTGGCGCCGCGACATCCACCGGTTTAGCGAATGGAAGATGCACGATGGCGTGACTTACCCGGCCAAGTGCGTCGGCTATCGCAAGAAGACGGGAAGGCCGTGGTACTTCTCCGAGATCCTCAAACTCGAACGGCTCAAGAAATTGCCGAAGGGACTCAAACGTTAGCGGCTTCTCCACATTCCATTCTTTCCGATAAGGCATTTGCTCCACAAAGGGCCTCGCCGTACGATTGCTGGTTGAAGTCCAATCGATTCTCTCGCCAAAACCAATGGAGCAAATGCCTATGCGATCTGCAACCCTCTTCATGGCATCGTTGCTTTTCATGTCTATCGCTGGTCCTGTGGCTCATGCGAGCAACACCAAAGGCAATCGCCTCACGTACCTGGACGGAAGCGATCCGTATTACGTCTCGCGAACGTTCCCCAAATTAACGACACCACAATGGGTTGGTGAAAAGGGCGTGGAAGCCGTCGTCATTCTCGCGATCGATGATATGCGAGACCACAAGCGATATGAGCAATATCTACGTCCAATCCTCAATCGAATCAAGAAGATCGATGGGCGTACGGGCGTGAGTATTATGACGAATCGAATTGGACCCAAAGAACCGCATCTGCAACAATGGTTGCGAGAAGGCTTGAGCATCGAAACGCATACTTATGACCATCCATGTCCGTTCTTCCGAAGTGGAAAATTCCAGGATGCCAAGAAAACATATGATCGTTGTGTTGATTTGATGGCTTCGATCCCGAAAAGTCGTCCGGTGGCGTTCCGGATGCCGTGCTGTGATTCGCTCAATACTCCAAGCCCTCGTTTCTATGCCGAGATATTCAACAAGACGACCGCAAAGGGAAACTATCTCACGATCGACACTTCTGTCTTTCAACTCTTTACTCCCAACGATCCAGAACTCCCTCGAAACTTGGTCCTGGAAAAAGAGGGAGGCGAACGATTCCGGAAATATCTTCCTCACGATCGACAATTCGTCAACATTATCGAAGACTATCCCTATCCCTATGTGATTGGTGGTCTGTGTTGGCAGTTTCCATGCATGGTTCCGAGTGACTGGGAAGCCCAACACCGACAAGGCAAGAATCACCCTGCCACCGTGCAAGATTGGAAAGCCGCTCTCGACGCAACCGTCGTCAAAAAGGGTGTGTTCAACATGGTCTTTCATCCGCATGGGTGGATTCGCAATACACAGATTATCGATCTAATTGACCATGCGGTGACGAAACACGGAAAGAAAGTCAAGTTTCTGACTTTCCGCGAAGCTCTTCAGCGGATGGAAAAACATATGCTCGGAAATCAAACTCTGAGGCATAGAAAACATGGTGGTGATAACGGTGTGCGATTGTTAGACGTGAATAACGATGGTTATATGGATGTCGTGATTGGCAATTCGCAAATGAAACAAACGCGGATATGGTCACCAAAACAACAACGCTGGGTTACGATCGATTTTCCGGTAGACCTGACGCAAAACGCTGGTCGCTTCGGCATTTTGCAATCCAATGGATATGCGTCTGTTCTTGTTTCTACGCCAACCGTTCGAGGTGAGTGGCACTTTGACGGAAAAACGTGGACGAAAGACAACTCGCTGTTGTCTGGACTCGAGATCAACAAGAAGAACATCCACACAACCACGACAAAAGGAATTGACCGAGGTGTTCGATTCCATGATCTGGATGGTGATGGACGTTGTGAATTACTTGTGAGTAACACTAAATATCAAGGTGTATTCGCATGGTCGGACAAACACAAAACGTGGAAGAGTCTTCCCTTTGGGTTCCCAAAAGGAGCAGTTCTTGTCGATAGCCAAGGACGTGATAATGGCGTTCGGCTTCTCGACATCAACGAAGATGGTTATGACGACATCGTCTTTTCCAACGAGAAGGGCTACGGAATCTATTTGTTCGATTCGATGAAAAAGGGTTGGAGTCGGAAGGTCATTGGCGGGAAGAGCAACGATAAGAACGCTCTTCCGATGATTGCCAATCGCGGAACGAACATGGGCTTTTTTTTCCGGAAACGGAGTCAGTGGTGGTCGAACGAAAAATCGGCATTACTCAAGGATCATCTGGCGAGACGTTCGTTCAATGACTTGTTGAAGAATGTTGAGCCGCAACCGAAATCACCCGAAGCATCATTGCGTTGCATGAAAGCGAGAGCCGGATGCGAAGTGGAACTTGTGGCAGCCGAGCCGCTGGTCAATGATCCGATTGCCTTTGCCTGGGGACCCGATGGAAAGTTCTGGGTAGTCGAAATGGGTGACTATCCGCTTGGCGTTGATGGCAAGAATAAATACGGCGGCAAAGTCAAGTTTCTACAGGATACTGATGGTGATGGAAAATACGACAAAGCAACTGTGTTTCTGGATAGCCTCGGATATCCGACCGGCGTGTTGCCCTGGAATAAGGGCGTGCTCGTTACGTGTGCGCCGGAGATTTTCTACGCGGAAGACACAGACGGTGATGGCAAAGCCGATGAAAAGAAAGTGATATACTCGGGGTTTATCCAGGGGAATCAACAACACCGAGTAAATGGTTTAGTCTGGGGTTTGGATAACTGGATTCACGTGGCGAATGGCGATAGTGGCGGCACAATTAAATCCGTTCCCACTGGCAAGACGATGACCATTCGTGGACGCGACCTACGAATCCGTCCGTGGAATGTAGACATGCAACCCCAAACGGGGCAAACGCAGTTTGG
>CAYYUU010000899.1:0-3725 GCA_964474955.1 uncultured Alcaligenaceae bacterium
ACCTCGGAGTGTCGGAAAAACAAGTAGTCGTAGACTTGGGAGAGTTACCTTTGTCTCAGCGAAATGCCACCAGAGACAGGCGCTCTTTCGCGGAGACAACGATAAGCTTCACAACCTCGAATGCGAATACGACTGGGATTCATCTGACCGCCCACGGTGACATCCAGAAGCCGCTCAATTGGAAAATGAGACAGGCCCCGTTTGACTATTGGCGTAGCCTATGGCAGTCTTTTTGCTTTGGAACACGGGTCGCAGGAATCTTGACCCGTTAGTCGAAAATCTTGTGCGCGAACACTCTGTCGATGTCCTGATGCTCGTAGAATACTATCCTTCGGTGGTTAAGAGCACCCTGTCAACGCTCCTTTTGAGCAGAGGACTCGTCCGGCGCAGCACTTCTGAACGGTTTGGTGTTTTCAGTCGATTCAACTATGGAATGAATCTAAGGACCGCGAGCGGGTTAGGCAATCGGGTCGAGCTTTGGGACTGGACGCCCAACACGAAAACGGAGGCGAGGTTTGCCCTTGTCCATGGCTTGGACAGAAGACACAACGACGACGGAACGAGACGCGTTTTCTTTCGTCGTGTCGCCGATGCCATCAGGCAGCAGGAAACCAATTCGCATCGGCGGTCGATTGTTGTGGGAGATTTCAATGCCAGTCCTTTTGAATCGGCCGTTGCATCGTCCGATGGGCTTCATGCGATTGGAATTCGCTGGCATGGCGGCTCGACAAGCAGACTTGTTCGGTGGGGCGAGGAGAAAGAGGACTTCTTTTACAACTCAATGTGGCGCAAATACGGACACATCGCATCGATGGAAGCTGGCATGGCGACCTACTATTGGCAAAACAACCAGGCTGGTGAGTTTTTCTGGCATATGCTCGATCAGGTTGTAATTCGTCCGGAGGAACATGGTCGGTTTCCCGAAGATCAATTAAACGTGGTCACAAAGGTGGGAACCGTCACGTTGCTGGCTCCAAATGGAACTCCCGACGCGACCGTCGGCTCGGATCACTTGCCACTCGTCTTTCATTGGAATGTGTAGGAGTTGGAACATGACACAGCAGAATCTTTGGCCCTCACTCGGTCAATCTCCTCCAAGAACAATGGCGGAAATGCTTTACGACGCTGCTGCCGGATTGGGTCAAATTACCCAAAACAAGCTTGATTTTTATGTCGATGCCGTTGGGGTCGCACCGGATCCTTTTGGTCCTGTGACCAAGATCAGATACAACTGCTACATCCGAGCAATCGGCAAAGAGTATCTACATTTGCTCTTTCAAGTGACGACTCCCTCAAGTAGTGCATTTCCCGCGGAAATTGGGACGCCAGAGGGCGACAACTTCCCGGCCGCGAACGATGAAACCGAGTTAACGTCGAGAATAGCACAACTATTGAAAAGACAAGAGACAAGCAACGCAATCAACTATTTGCTCCGGGTCGCTGTCCCGTAACGGGCAAGTTCACCCCAAACTGGGCGGACGAAGAATTCATCCCAATACCGTTCGCGGAAAGCGAAATAAATGTGTGTCTAGATTTGGTGTTGGGGCATGCGATTCTGACGCACTCCAAAACAAAACCAAGACAACAAACCGGACAACACATTATTTCACGTTGCACAGCTTCGGAAGAGTTCACCTCCGGCGTCGTCGCGGCGGTGGTTCGTCGTCGTAATCATCGTCTCGTCCGCGACCTCGACCTCGGCTTGGGCGATCATCGTCTTCGAGATCGTCGTTGCGCCCGCGTCGTCGTGATCGGTCGTCGTCGTCGCGTCCACGCCCCCGGCCTCGTCGGTCGTCGTCGTCGAAATCGTCGTCGCGTCGTCCGCGTCGTGGACGATCGTCTTCGTCGTGCCTTCTCCGGCGACCGCGATCCTCGTCTTCCTCATCGCGCCTGCGTCGTCCTCGTCGGTCATCGTCGTCGCGGGGAGGAGGCGGCAGATCCAGGTCATCGTCGCGACCTCGTCGCGGAGGTTCCGTCGTGACGAGGTCGTCCTCGTCACGTCTTCCTCGCCCTCGATCTCGGTCATCATCGTAGTCGTCACGCCTTCGGTCATCCGGAGGTGGAGCTGCTTCGGCGAGATATTCCGCCCGAGCCGGAAAGACCGCCGTGTCGCCTGTGAAATCGCCGTCGAGCGTCTGGGCATATTGCGTCTGTCTCTGGACGGCTTCGGGCAACGGCGGAGGCACGGTCCCAAACGGAGCGTTCTTGGCTGCCGGCGCTGGCGCCGAGGGAAAAGGGGCCGGTTGTTGGGTGGCCGGTGGAGATTGAATCTGGTTCGCGGGTGCGGTAGCTGGCGGGGCGGCAGCGGGTGGCGCACCGTCTCCGGATTGGGCCGGGATCGTCAAGATCGTTCCACAGTTCAGGCACTTGGCCTTTTTTCCCGCGTTGGCTGCGGCGACCTTCATGCTCTGGCTGCAAACGTAACACTGAAACGTTATTTCGGACATACCTCGTATCCAATCCAATGTGCTGCAGGGGAAGAGTAGTCCGCTTCTACCCCTACTGTTTGATGGCGCGAGCGATCCTCTTACGAGCCATGATGCTCAGCCGAATGACCCAACTTAACTGCCAGAACGTGAAACTCAACGTCAGAAGATACACCACTCGCAGGAGGTTTATCAAGACCTCCGTCGTTCCCGTGTTGGCGAGCAACATGAAGGTAATGTGCATGAAGATGATTCCCAGACTTAGCCGGGTCAGGCCGATGGTCCTGTTCTCCATGTGTTCGTCCTTCAACGAGAGCCCACACGATTGGACGAATACCGAATAAATGACGATTTCACTCAGCAAACAAACGTGCAAAATGATGGCGACGAGGACTTCCCAGAACGGAGCCCAACTCCACGTTAAATGGATTGGTTGAGTCCGTTCGATGTTGGCCGACACGAGGGCGATTTCCGGCGTTATGAACGGGATTGGAAAATAGTTAAACGCTCCCGTCACTGGCAACAAATACAAAAAGAGGAAAATGAACACGTTGAAGCCCGTCACCGACAGGCCAGCAATCGCCAAACCTCGTTCTCCGTACTTCGACGGAGCCGAGAGGCAAAAACCATATCCGGCGGCAACGGCGATCAGACGAAAGAGCATCAACACGGAACCGAGGATGAGCAAGATGGTCGTCCCCGTCACCATCGAGCTGTGGCTCAACAGTCCGAAGATGAATGAACGGACAGAAAATGTACCGTGTTCCCCATAATCCTGCACCGACTCGGCGTCCCAATCGACCAGCACACGCGAGGCCAAAAAACCATATTCGGGGATTTGGACGAGGGTACTCAATAACCCGACGATGACCGGAATCCGCATCAGGATAATCGCCACGATGGCAAGGCTGGCCCCTGCGACCATCAACGTCATGCCGATCCGGACACGCTCCCACGCTTCGGTGTCGAGGGGGGTTTTCCGCAACGCCAACAAGCGCTTGCGGCGTTCTCGCCTCCTGGCAATCTCTTCCTCGGAGAGCTCCTTATCATCCTCTTCGTCTTCGTCCTCATCGTCATCGTCGGCAAAACCGTAGAGCTTGGCGAGTTCTCGCTTGCGTGCTTCGTCGCTACTGGCCTCGCCTGGATCGTCGGCTATGAGCCCGTATGTCTGCGGACCGTCGTCCTCGTCGTCGTCCAACAGCGACCCGACACTCGCCTTCGGATCGGGTTGGGCCTTTTTCGCCGTCTCGCTAGCCTTGGGAACGCGAATTGGGTTTTTACACCCTGGACACTTCGCGC
>CAYYUU010000900.1:0-3720 GCA_964474955.1 uncultured Alcaligenaceae bacterium
GGTGACACCGTGCGGACTTTTTCGAGGGGGGCCTATCCGGAGCTGAGCGACCTGGGTATCGAACATCTCAAGGGGGACATCGCGGACGCTCAAGCAGTCAAGCTGGCGGTGGCTGGTTGTGACATCGTTTTTCACGTCGCGGCGAAGCCGGGAATTGGGGTGCGTTATCAAGACTACTACGTCCCCAATGTCGTCGGGACCGAGAACGTCCTCGCGGCCTGTCGGGAACATCCTGTCGGTCGGCTCGTCTACACCAGTTCGCCCAGTGTGGTGTTTGCCGGGACGGACATGGAGGGCGTTAACGAATCGGTCCCATACCCGGAACGTTACGTTGCCCCGTACCCCGCGACGAAGGCCATCGCTGAGCAAAAGATCCTCGCCGCAAACGGACCTGATCTGGCCACGGTCGCTTTGCGTCCTCATCTCATCTGGGGACCTGGGGACAATCATCTCATCCCGCGGCTGGTCGCGAGAGCGAGGGCGGGGAGACTCCGAAGAATCGGCAAGGCCAACAAGCTCATCGATGCGGTCTACATCGACAACGCCGCCGACGCTCACATCCTTGCAGCGGACCGACTTACTCCGGGAGCCCCCATTGCTGGCAAGGCCTATTTCATATCCCAGGGAGAACCCATCCCCATGTGGGACCTCATCAACGATATCCTCGCCGCGGCGGACCTGCCCCCAGTCGCCAAGGTTGTCCCTGTCGGAGTGGCTTATGCCGCTGGTTGGCTGCTGGAATCGATGTATTGGTTAGTGGGCAGTCGGGCAGAACCGCCGATGACCCGTTTCCTTGCGAAAGAACTCGCGACCGCCCATTGGTTCGATCTTTCGGCGGCCAAGCGAGACCTGGGGTATGCTCCAACAGTTACCACGGAGGAAGGGCTTGCGAGGCTCAAAGGACACCTGAGCAGTGCAGAGATGGATTCGGGACAAGGTTGATGTGCGAGCACTCTACACGGGAGTGCGAGGGTACTACAACTCTCCCCGTTGCCTACGTCTCCCCGGCAGGGCCTCAAGAAGGCGTTCTTTCGCGGAGCGAAAGACGACACTCTCCCAAGATGCCAAATCAAGGTCCTTTTGCGGAACGCAAGGCGACACTCCTCGAACGTCCTCGCAGCATGCAACTCCTACGCTTCGCTTGCCTCTGCTGACAAAAAAGAAAATCCAGACAACAACAGATATCCGTTCCGGACCATCTCACTCAGCCGATTTCAACCGCTCCAATCCCCGTTGAGCTTCTTGAGTTGTTCGCGCGCTCGGATCACCCTTGGCCAGACGACTCAGCACTCGGCGAGCCGCACGCGTCCCAATCATCTCCAACACAAAGACGGCCCGGACCCGTTGGATAGTTTGGGGATTGGTGAGCAGCGGGCTCGCCTCCAGGAGTTGACGAACACGCAATTTCAGTTCACGAGGTCGAGTTTTCTGGAGAACCTTGCGAAGGGCCGGGAACACGCGAGGTCCATGTTCCTTGAGTTTCGCAAATGCGATCTGTCTGGTCCAGGCGTTGTCACTCTCCAGGTCGTCGAGTAACTCCAGAACTTGCCCTTTCGGGAGAGGGGTGGCGGTCGGCAGAGCCTTCTCCAAAAACGCAACGGCCTGGGCTGGTGCTCCGGCGAGTTTGCGCTGGGCGAGGTGCGCTATCTGCACGTCGTTATAGCCCAGGCCGTTCCACCACTGTTTCAAAGTCGCGTTCGAGGGTGCCTTGTTGGAGGGAATTGGTCCGAAATTCCACACATAGGCAATCCCGTCGGCTGTCCCCGATACCAGGCGAGTACCGTCTGGCGATAGCCCCAAGGAAGTGACGCCGGACTCCACCGGAACCGACCAAATGCGATGACCTGTTGCCAGTTCCCAAATTTGAATTCGGCGAGGCAGTTTCGAATCGACCTTCCGGGCATCGATCGGCGTCCCCACGGCCAGATATCGATTGTCGGGGGAGAGCGCGAGGACACTGTCGCTCGTCTCGGGGGTGTAAATCTTGAACAACTCTCGACCGCTTGGAACCTGGGTAATGGTGACGTACCCGGACCGAGAACCGACCCGACCGACTGAGTGATTTTGCACGAACAAGCGCCGGTCTTCGGACAGCGTGGGAGACGTGCCAGGGCGCAATCGAAGCAGCACCCCCTTCGGGTTGCCACGGCCCCACTCCGCCAGTTGACTTGCCGAGTCGTACGTGAGAACACTTCGGCCATGGATGGTGAACCAGAGGTTACGTAACTGTTCCCGTTTGTCCTGGTTAGTCTGGACGACCTCCGGACCGAACCAGTCGAGGATCGTCACGCCGGTTCGGAACCCTTTGAATCTTGGGGGAACCCATCCAACAACGATCCGGCTTGCGTCTCGGGACATCGCGACGTTCCATCCGGAATTTGCGGGACGTCCAATGTTCGTCGAAAAATGTTCACGCCCGGTCTTGAGATCCCAAACGAACACCTCGGCCACTTCCGAGAGATTGTGCCCGCCTGCGACACAGAGGTATCGGCGGTTGGCCGAAAGTTGTGCCGTTTCGGTGGGACGGATCTTGTCACTATTTTCCGTAGGCAACACGCGGAGTCGTTTACCGGTCTTGGCATTCCACAACTTGATGGTACCCAGATTGCCAACGGTGCAAATGTGATTCGGAGACAAGAAGAAACTTCCCACCAACGCACCGTCTGGAAGTTCTGCTTGTAACCCTCTGCCGGTCTTCATATCCCACGTCGAGACCGTGTACCCCTCGACGCCCCCAACGACTTTCTTGCCATCGGGGGAGAACGCGATCTGAGGAGATGGATAGTAAACTTCAGAAATGGGAGCCCGCCAACCTCCCACTTGGTCCCTTTTGGCGGTCCGAACAACCTGGATAGTTCGACCGGCACGAAGGGCTATGTACTTCCCGTCGGGCGAGACCGCCAAGCCGTAAATATAGCTATTGCACTCAAAATGATCTTGGTGTTTGCCCGTTTTCAAATTGAAAAAGAACACCTCTCCAGGTGCACTCGAGCCAGTCCGTGTGATCTTGACGAACGTGACCAGGATGTGTGAATCAGGCAGAATCTGGCTCGGCCCGAAGACCGCCCCTGACCCACTGGGGAATCGCCGTTCGAGTTTCATGTTCGACGGATTCAGGATAGAAATCACATTAGGGCCTGTGACGACGAGAGATTTTAGTTTCGTCGAGTAACAAATCTCATGGCCGGTAAAGCTATCCGACAACTTCTTCACGGTGCTACCTTTTCCAGTATCTACCGCCCACTTGGACAGTCCACGATTCGATAACACAAAGAGGTGTTTCCCGTCGGGCATAAACAACACCCGCCGGAAATGCTCTCGCTTCTGCTCGGGCTTTTTGCTCCAGACGAGTTTGTTCGTCTTGGTGTCCCAGAGTTGGAGAACGTCACCAGCGGCAACAAGCCAACGCCCTTTGGGCGAGTACGCCACGGCATGCAGATCTGAATTTTGATTCGACCTCTGCAACGTCGCCTTTCTCTCTCCCGTCTTCGCGTCCCAGAGTCGAACTCCACCGGACTCGCCAACCGACGCAATCGTCTTGCCGTCTGGTGAGTACGTCACCCCCTGCACGCCGTAGTGTCTCAAGCGAGTCGACCCAAGCTGCACGACGTCCTTCGGCGGAAAGTCATCCTTGGGTTGAGCTTGTTTTTGCTTTTGTGGTTTGGGTGTCTGTGCCTTGGGTCCGGCGGGTCGCGGGTCTTTCGCTTTCGCGATTTTCAT
>CAYYUU010000901.1:0-3719 GCA_964474955.1 uncultured Alcaligenaceae bacterium
AAACGATCGCCAAGGGGAATTATGAATCCGTCTTGAATCCCGCTTACGGCCCAGACGAGACGGACGAAACCACGGCCCTTTCCGTCGGGACCGAGCCATCGCTCCCTGCGACGGCCATTCCCCCAGATCGGAAGACGCGGGAAGTGACCACCATCACGGCGAAAATCGAAGCAGATCCCCACGACCCAAACCACTACCTCCAACTCGCCCAGACGTACAAACGCGAAGGAGATTGGGAGAAGGTCCGCGAGGTATTGAAAAGCGGCCTGGCAGCAGCCGGCAATACCTTCACGCTTGCCATCGAACTGTTGGACGCCGAAATCCAACCCCTTCGCGAAAATCTTGCGTTCACCGAGCGAAAGCTCGAATCGAACCCGGACGACCAGGATTTCCAACAAGTCCGCCTCCAGTTGTTGGAGGACATCAACCGTCGAGAGCTTGACCTCTATCGTCAGAAGGCCGAACGTTATCCGACGGAAATGAGTCATCGTCTCGAAGTTGGCATTCGGTTGCTCCACGCGAGTCAAATCGACGGAGCAATCCAAGAACTGCAAGCCGCACGCATCGACCCACGTTTGCAATGGCGAGCCTTAATGTATCTGGGCTTTTGTTTCAAAGAACGCCACAACTGGCGTCTAGCTCAGCGGAACTTTGAGGATGCCCTCAAATCCATTCCTCCGGCAGAACTCACTCGCCGCAAAGAGATCCTGTACCAACTTGCCAAAGGATGTGCGGGCGTCAACGACATCTCGGCAGCGCTGGAGTGGGCCTACGAATTGGCCAATGAAGACTTCGCTTACAAAGGCATCGGGGATCTCATCGACCAGTGGCAAAGTCGGCTCCAGGAAGCCGAATGACGTCCCTGTCGAGCTTCAACGTTCGCGGACGGGGCAACGACAAATTCTCCATCCATGCGTGTCGGATTTGTATTTGTCCGTTTCGAAGGTACCCGCGGCTCGCATGTACCTTGGTCTGGGGCGGATTCTCCGGGTACACGCGGGTACCTACGAAAAAACACAAACACAAAAGTGCACGCGAACCGCTACGAATAAACAAACACAAAAGTACACGCGGGCCGCGTGTACCTTCGAAAAACGGACAGGAAAAAATCTCGGGTTCCGAGGGATAAGCATCTTGCCAAGACCCGACTTTTCTACATCCGCCCTCGCGAAAGCATGCATCCAAGATTAACCAACCCATGAAACGCTTTTTCCAAATCAACTCGTTGCCCTATTACTTGGCGGGGTTGTTGCTCTTGGCGGCATTCATCCCCGCATTCGTCACGACGTCGGAACTGGTGGAGCCTCCGGAAATCGATTTCTACCGCGACATGGGTTCTGCCGAAATCCTCCAACGTGGCGACGTCTTTTCGGATCCGAACGTCCTGGGAGAATACCGCTGGTACAATCCCCTCACGCCAGGCATCGTGGGGGCGATCCAGAAGGTGACGGGAATTCGCTTCCCAACTTTGTATGCCCGCATCGGGACGTATCTGAATTTGCTCTCGCCGTTGATGTTTTTCGTGATGGTCTCGCTTTTGTTGGGGCGCTGGACGGCCGTTCCGGCATTGGCCGGGTATCTGTTCCTCGGTCTCCAACACGACCCGTCCTGGTATACGGCGACCTATTCGCCGTGGCTTTGGCCCTGTAACTTTGCCCAGTCGTGGGCCTATGCGACGGTCTCGTTGTATGTGCTCGCTCGTCAACGAGGGCATTGGGGCTGGGAGGTTGCCACGGGAATCGTTTTGGGCCTAACGTTCCTCAGTCACTCTGCGCCGGCAGTCATTCTGGCGGCGTATTTCACGTTGGCCACGGCCTGCCACGTCATTTGGCCGGACCAACGATCTCGGCTTCACGAAGTGCGGCAATTTTTTTTAATCGGGTTCACGTCATTCGTCGTTTCGTTGCCGTTTCTCGCGCCGATCGTTTTCGTCTACCGTATGCACCTGGAAAACACACAAGCCCCGGAGTTCCTCCCCTACGGATTCGGGGACCTGCTGTTGCACTATGCGACGATCAAGTCGTTGGTGGCAGTGATTGGGTTCATCGCGGTCGTCTTGACGCTCTTCCGCAATCGAAACGAGCGAACCGACTTCGCTCGGGCAAGCAAACTGCGATTGTTGTTGCTATTGACGATAACGACATTTGGATTTTTGACGTATGCCGTGGTTGCCCAAGAACTGATCAAGGGCGGACGCATGTTTCCACTGTTCCACTACGGGATTTATTGCAAAGCCGTCGAATCGGTCCTCTTCGGTGCCGGCATCGTCTGGCTCTGCAACGACATCTGTCGGAGGTCGCGTCAGGATGGTTTGCCGAGTGAACAACTTTCGCGGAAGACTCCGTTAACGCTGGAAGAGCGAATGGGGAACCGTTATGCCCTGGTAGTCGTTGTGTTGCTCATGACGGGTGTGGCCCTGCCCGGTTACTGCCGAAACAAGGATCGAACTTTCTATTATGACGAGGCCGTCCAAAACGCCGAACGAACTAATCGCATCCAGTTATATCAGTGGGTTCGGCAAGAGACGCAAATCAACGATGTGTTTGTGTGTGACCGTGACATTGCGGTATTTGCAGTCGGAGCTGCCGGCCGAAAGGTGATTTGCGCCGATGGCAGTTTTACCAATCCCTTCGTCAAATTCGAACCACGCGAGAAAGATACGCACGACATCTATGTCGCACTCCGCAAGACCGCACCCGCTTACGAGACGTTCGACAGGTTGGCGAAGAAATATGGCCTGAAGTTCGTCGTCGCTCATGATTCGAGACGAGCCGAAGGGAACTACTTGAGCAAGAAGCGGGTCGAATTCCTGACGAAAGACTCGTCTCGCTTTCGGGTCGTCTTTCACTCGGGGGACATTCGTGTACTTAAGGTGAGATTGCCCAAAGAATAGCGTTGGGGTGTTTGGATGTGTTCGGGCGGTCGGAAGAATGCAAGTCGGATTTTTTGGTTCGTCCGAGAGAATTACTTTTTGTTCCGCCAAAAGTTTTTCGTCGTGGATGAGTTGTCGCAGAGCGAAAGACGACCCTTTCGACTTCGTCTGTCCTTAATTTTTTGACTTGAGGAACTCATGCCCGAACATCTTGATCATTTATTTTATAAGTACGTCGGAATCGCAATGGAACGGCAATTCCGTCTTCAGGAATTCATCGAGAATGAGGTCAACGGGCCGTGGAGACTCGACCCGCGGGCCGGGACGTTGGTGCTTGGCGACCAACCACCATTTGACATACAGGTCCTGGGTTCGCTCGACTCCGAACGGAATACGTGGATGTGGGGATCGGCAAACCCTTACGTAAACTATGCAGAACAGGCCCTGAAGGCTTCCCGGGCTATTCAAGAGTACGGCGAAACGCACAACATCGAACAGTTCGCAAGCAACGAGATTTTACACTGGGACGAATTTTTTGGAAAAGACTTAGAAGGGGTGGTCCTTGGTCACGGCATTTGCTGTATCGCATTGGGACTGCTTGACTACGACGCGTTTTTTCCGGGCGAAGGTGCCGGTGGAGCAACGTACGTGCTCATTCAAGACGAACGACTTCGCGAGAACGTCCCAGAGCCCCTGTTGCGAGTTTGCCACATGTTCCAAGCGCTACTCGATTCGTATCCCATCCATGACCACCGATCTGCCTTTTGCGGCTACCTAGGAAGGTGTCCGAGCATAAAGTGTTGACAGTCGTTCGTCCTCTTGTTCTCCGGGGGCCTTTTTGTCAAAA
>CAYYUU010000902.1:0-3716 GCA_964474955.1 uncultured Alcaligenaceae bacterium
GAGCTTTGTATCGGGGGCACAATAATTGCTTTGAAAGCCCGAGGGGCGACCGTTGGCATATTGGATCTGACGGATGGCGAGCCAACTCCACACGGCTCTCCCGTCGTGCGTGCTAAGGAAACGCAAGCGGCCACAGAAATTCTGGGTGTGGATTGGCGCGGGTCCCTCGGACTCACGAATCGAGAACTGACGAATGATCTTCGCTCCCGTAGACTCCTCGCGACGAGGTTCCGAGAACTTCAGCCTCGCTTCTTGCTTGCTCATTTCGGCGATGATGCGCACCCCGATCACGTCGCCGCGAGTCAGCTCACCGACGCTGCACGATTCTGGTCGAAGCTCTCCAAGACCAACATGCCGCACGAGCGACATTTCCCCGAAAAGATCTTCTATTTCTTCAGTTTCCACCTTCGCCTCCACTGCCAGCCGTCCCTGATCATGGACGTCTCGGAGTTCCACGCGACGATAATGGAGGCGCTTCGCTGCTATCAAACACAGTTCGCGACCGGTAGACCCGAGACGTTCCCGACGTTTTTTGACGACGTGATCGCTCGTGATCGTTACTGGGGTTGGACCATTGGGAAGGCATATGGAGAACCCTTGTTTACAAAAGAACTGGTCGGGGTGGGGAGCTTGATGGACGTCTATTGATTCCACGAATCGGGAAAACTGTTCCTGTCGCCGAGGTTCTGCTTCGGGGCTATCGCGATTGTCAGCTGTTTTTCCGGCGATTTTCGAAGCGATTAGTTCGAGATGGTCGATACTTGATTTGAAGGACTTGCGCGTGGAAGCAAAATTCAATTTGGCCAGCTCTGGGTGAGTTATGTCTCCGGAATTAAACATCTTGGCCTTGAGCAAGGGATCGCACAAGTTCGTATTCGTTTTTGACGACCATAGCTTGGACGATTTGGTTGATGTGTTCCGAGACCAGGCCGCTGATCCGATGCTCGAACTGAACTGGTTCGACGCCGCCGTGTTGTCCGATCGCGCGAAAGAGCAGACGGAAACGGCGAGTTCCATCAAGATGATGCCGCACCGGAGATTTCACTAACGGCACACCACTTCTCCGTCAGGAATCACAACATATGCAGGAGTTTGTGGCCGAATATTTACGGCACTTGAGTCTGGAAAAGGATAGCTCGGATCACACCATCAAGTCCTATCGTGAGGATTTAACGCAGGCCGTCGAGTTCTTCAGGCAACGGCTCGGAGACGCAAATTTTTCTCCGGTCCGACTGACAACCCGGCACGTCCGGGCGTACACCGTTTGGCTCCACGACCAACAGTATGCCAAGACATCGATTGCTCGCAAAATTGCCGCGGTACGATCTTGGTGTCGGTTTCTCTGTCGGCAAGGGCATCTGGAGACGAATCCAACTGATGGTCTTCGCGGCCCGCGACTCGATCAGAAACTCCCGCATTTTTTGAGTGTAGACGACGTCGGAAAATTGCTCGAGGCACCGGACAAAAGCCCACTCGGACTTCGCGACCGCGCCATCTTGGAGACACTCTATTCGGGCGGTCTTCGGGTCAGCGAGTTGACCGAGTTGAATGTGGAAGACGTGACCTTGGACGAGGGTATCGCCACCGTCCGTGGAAAAGGGAAAAAAGAACGCCTTGTGCTGCTCGGGCCATACGCCACCGAGGCCATCACGAACTGGCTTTCGGTCCGAGAGACGATGGGAAAAGCTGGGCAAGGGCCCAAGACGAACGCCATTTTTTTGAACAAGAACGCGACACGAATCAGTCCCCGAAGCGTGGGACGTTTGCTGGAAAAACATCTCCAAACCGCAGGGTTGGATCCGAAAACGACGCCCCACAGCCTGCGGCACAGTTTCGCGACACATTTGCTCGACCAGGGAGCCGATATTCGAAGTGTGCAAGAATTACTAGGGCATAAGAGCCTGACGACGACTCAGATATACACGCACGTGACGACCCAACGGTTGAAAGAGAGCTATCAGAAAGCCCACCCCCGGGCGAAAACCAACTCGAAGTCTTGATGACTCCCAACCGTCAAGGGTCGAGATGCGCGAGGGATGTTGGGAGCTTTGGAATCGAAATGCAAGGAGACGTAGGACAGGTTACAAACCTATCCTAAGTCCATCCTGTTGACGTGCAAATTATTCAGAATGGAATCTCCGCTCGATTTCTCGCGGAAGATTCTCCCGTCGCCAAAAGTGATTTCAGGAAGAGGACGGCCCCTCTTCGGCAGGCCCACGGACCCGACACGAGAAGATTCATCTCAGGGGATTTGAATCGCAGCTCCGAGACCCCCGTCCAACTGCGAGGAGAAGCCCTCCACAACCGGCACGGAGATTTCCCACTATGAAGCAGTTTCGCACCCCTCTGACCCTATTCGCGCTGCTCGTGGCTGCCGCCTCGATTCCACCAACCGAGGCGATGGCCCAAGAGGCCGTCATCCAATGGCGGTATGATTACGCCAAGGCTCGCGCGGAGGCACGAAAGAAAGGGCTGCCCTTGATTCTCGATTTCGGGCACCCAACATGCATTTGGTGCATTCGGTTGGAAAAACTCACCTTCAGTGATCCCAACGTCTCCAAGACTATGAACACTCAGTTCATACCGCTCAAGATTAACGTTCACCAAGATCCGACGCTCGGGCAGAAGCTCCAGGTGACCACGTATCCCACGCTGGTCTTTGCCGACTCCGATGGCCGGATTCTCGGAACGATGGAAGGGTTCAAAGAGGCGACGGCGTTCAAGGAAGTTCTGCGACGGACGTTGGCCCGAGTCGAAAACCCCGCGTGGATGCAACGCGACTACCGACTGGCGAGCAACTCGTTCAACACCCGAGACTACGGGAAGGCGATTCCCCTGCTCCGCCAAATCATAGATGACGGCAAGGAGCGGCCCATCCAAAGGAAGGCCAAGGCCCTTCTCGCGACGATCGAAAACCAAGCTGCCGGCATCCTCACGCGGTCGAAAAAATCGATCGACCTTGGCAACTCCGAGGACGCCACCAAGAAACTCACTGGGCTGATCAATTCGTATCCCGGAACTATGGCAGCCCGGCAAGCCGCTCGGCTCATCACCACGGTGGCCCGGCCCAATCAAAAATTCATTCGCCAGAACCGAGCCCAGGAACTTCTGCAACTCGCCAAACAGGATTATGGACGAGGGAATGTCCTGGCGGCCCTGGAAAGGTGTGATCTGTTGAAGGAAGAGTACGGCGACCTCAAGGAAGCCAAGGAGGCCGGAACCCTCGCGACTACGATTCGGGCGAATCCAGCCAAGATGAAACTCGCCTGCGAAAAGCTCAACACGCGTTTGCGGCGGATGTACTGTGAGTTGGCCGAATCGTACATGGAAAAGAACGATCGACAACGAGCCGTGGCATACTACGAAAAAGTCCGACAGAATTTCCCGGGGACGCGGGAAGCCGAGATTGCGTCACTTCGTATTGGGCAGTTGACGAACCAACCCACGAGAGTGGTTGATTTCAACAACAAACTAAGTGAGGAATAACTAATGTGATGAGACGTTGATGTGGGAACCGTGCCGTCGGTTCGACTGTTCCTCTCGTTGGTTGTGTGGTGCGGGCAGGTCACAAGATGTTGTGACCTGCCCGTTTTTTATTGCTGGTATCTTTTTCAACAAGTTTGGGCCACGCCGCTACAATCTAGCGCCACTTGAGTGGTCGGATAAATTAGAGCGTATCACGTTTGGTTTGGTGACAGTTGGAAGTCATCCGCAGG